>RECM01000122.1 GCA_007694035.1 Balneolaceae bacterium | reverse complement strand
ATCATCGACGACATGGGCCTGACCATGCTGGCCAAAGCCACCAATCTAGTGCAGTTTCCGACCGCGAATCAAGCCCACCTGGTGGCGAGCATCGATACCGTACACGTCGAAATGGTGGCCGGATCACTTACCGAGGCGGGCATCAAAGGCAGAGTAGGGCTTCCGGTGAGCAAGAAAGACTCCCTTCAGAACCCTCTCGAGTACATCGCCCTGTTCAACAATCCGCAAACACCCGGTGTACCGGTCAGTTTCCAGCTTACGGTAACCCCGACCGGGCCCATACCGGCCCACCTGCTGAAGGGCGACATAACACTGGCCCAGACATCCAACATCGTGGCCTATGTGGACGAGAACAAGAAAACCTTCGACATGAACCTAAACGGCACGTTCGGCTGGTCGAACGTGCAACTGGGGCCCGTCAAAAATGTAAACCTGGGGCTGGGCTTCCAGGGGCTCGGCTTTACCTATAATTCGCAAAACCAGAACGGTTTTCAGTTTGCCATCGGCAGCTGGTCGTTCGCCAGCGAGCAGAAGTTCCTGGCCAACTTCCCGGTCACCATCGACAATATCGGTTATACCATGCTGTCGCCTCAAACGGGGCAGCTGATAAGGGGGCGGGTTAACTTCGACGTGATTTTCAACCTGAGCGAAGACATCGGCGGCATGTCGCGGTTGGGTGTGGAGATGGCCATACAGGACAACGTTAACGGCCAGAAATTCCATCCGCAGTACCTGAGCACCGGCATCGACTCGATCAATATTCATGCGAATATGTCGGCCGTGAGTATAAAGGGGGCAATCGGTTTCAGGAACGAGCATCCCGTTTATGGAAACGGATTTATCGGCAACATTCACGCCGATTTCAAACCGGTTGGTATACAGGCCAATGCCCTCGTGGAGTTTGGGAATACCAACTATCAGCACAGCAGCCTTTACCGGTACTGGCGTGTTGAAGCCGGTGTAATTCTACCGGCTCCGGGCGTGGTTTTTCTGCCGGGACTGGCATTCCGCGGGTTTGGCGGCGGAGCGTTCTACAATATGGAGGCGACCCAGTCGGGAACCACATTTTCATTCAGCCCCCAAAAATCGTCTTTCGGTTTCCGCGCCCTTACCACCCTGGCCACAACGCCGAAAGAGGATGGATTTAATGCGGATGTGGGCCTGCTGGGGCAGTTTTCGAACAGCGGCGGCCTCACCTATATTTCATTCACCGGCGACTTCTGGGTGGGCGCGTCGCTGCAGGCCGCATCCCGGAACAAGGCCAAGGTGAGCGGTAATGTAAGCGCGTTTTACAATTTTCCCGACCGCCACTTCAATTTTTCGACCAACGTGAATGTAAATGCGCCGCCTATCACCACGCCAAGCCCGGTGAATATGGTGCTCGACATCCGCGGCAAGCAGAACAAGTGGTATTTCAAATTCGGTGAGCCGCAAAACCTGAATACCGTACGGGTGTTCGGCATCAATCTTTACGAGTACCTGATGTTCGGCAACGATATCCCCATACCAACCGGGTTCACCACAGGTTTCCGGAATGCCTACCATGGCGCGGTGGGGCAATATCCCGGCAGTATTGGCGGCGGGGGTGTTGGGTCACATACCAATACCGGATCCGGATTCGCGCTGGGAATCGGTTTCCGGTTCGACCACAGCGACCAGAAGCACCTTACCGGCAACTACTACCTGGCCTACCAGCTCGGTGCCGGGGCGGAGCTTCACCTGGCGTTTCTTGACTATGCCGGCGGATGTGCGGGCAATAACCCTGTAGGCATCAACGGCTGGCGGGCCAACGGCAGCCTCGGGTTCTATGGCTTCGCTGGGGCCCAGGTAAAACGGATAGGGGGAACACTGGCCGATAAAACATGGAATATCGCATCGTTGTCGGCCGGGGCATGGGTCTATGGCGAGTTCCCGAATCCATGGTATGTGCAGGGGGCCGTTTCCGGTCAGGCTACAGTATTTAAAATTATAGATGTGAACTTCAACAAGTCGTTCCAGGCCGGCACACGATGCTACAACTCGCAGGCCGGCGGTGGCCCGCCGGTTGCCCAGGGCGATGCGGCGGCCGATCAGCAGAACCAGCTTATTCAGTACGTAAAACCGGCCACGACCTGGAACTACCCAACCGAAGCACCCCTCACCGTTAAATTCGGCCTGGAGCCTGATCATGTATTTGATGTTTCGGAGCAGCAGGCCGATGGCACCATCAAAAACCGGACCTTCCGCATGGATTATACCCGCAGCCTGCAGATCGAGCACCCCGATAACGGGACCTGGTCGGGGGTCACGACGAACAGCAACCGAAATAACCTGGGCGAATTTCTTTTCACGACCATAGGTCAGGCGCCGGCAGGACCGGCCGGACTCGCCGGCCCGGGCATTGGCAGCGGAACCGGATCGGGTAGCACCGGATCAGGAACGGGCACCGGTTCAGGTATAGCAACGGGTTCGGGTACCGGTACAGGTACTGCAACAGGAACAGGATCTGCAGCAGGCCCGGGCCTCAATGCATCCATTATGATGCAGATGGGAGCATCCAGGGGAGGAACCGGCAGTGGTTCGGGTATGGGAATGGCCGCGCCGCCGGCCGGAGCCCCGGCTACAGGGGGAACCGGCAGCAACGGATCGGGTCCAGCGGGTCCCGGCCGGGGTACCATCGATGCGGCCGGCCCGGGGTTCCAGATACCCTATCCGGTAGAACCACCACCGCCCTCGTACGGCGACCTGCCGCCAACAGTTCCACCGCCCGTGAACAACCTGCTTCAGGACCGTAACTACCGTTTCACAGTTACCGCGACTCTTAAGGAGTTCAAAAACGGCGCATGGGTGAACGCCCAGAAAGCCAACGGATCTGCTGTAACACAATCGGTGACCAAAAACTTCCGGACCGGCCCTATACCGATCGTTTTGACCTCCACGCCACCTGCATTAAGAAACTGATGAGTATCATAAACAATACCGCTATGAATAAGGAATTGAAAAACGACAAACCGGAACCAAAAAAGGGTAGTCGTCAGCAAATAAAAAACGAAGAACCGGCAACCGATATGAATCTGGAGAAGCTCACCTTCCCCATCAGTCTGAGGTTTCTTCCCCGCCTCACCGCTGCGATCGTTACATCGCTGATACTCCTGATCGCAATGCCCCCCCAGTCTGCGGCTCAGGATCGCGGTGAATTCGACGCATCCATACGCATGGGTGGACGTTATGTTCATGGCTCCGGGATTGAACTGCGGATATTCCCCGAAAACAGACAGCTGCTTACAACGGCTTTCCGGCACGGCATCATCCTTGAGCGAAGGCTGGCAACAGAGCGTGACTTTTCTGAAATCGCCCGGCTCGCACCTTACAACGACAGCGAATGGGAAAAGGCGATATCCGGTGAGCAGGATGCCGTTCGGGCCGACAATCTCGACCTGGCGTTTGAATTTTTAAAAAACACCCGGACCCCGAGGGGCGGAAGCCTCTCATTCGAAGACGGAATCGGGGAATTGCGTGAGCAGAAGGGTGACGAGGATTTTGAATTTGCCGTGTTCATTCTCACTTCGGTCAGGGATGCGGCGGTTGCCGAAGCGCTCGGGCTCGGGTATACCGACGCGACTGTTGTTCAGGGGTCAGACTACGTATACAGGGCACGGCTTGCGGCTGCGCCTGCATTGTACACCGCTGTTCCCGAACCGTTTGAAATTACTGCGAATGCCGATCCATCCCTTTACGAAAATCCTGTGTATGTGTACGAAGGCGACGGTTTTCTGAATTTTGTGTGGGAGGAAACAGACCAGGTTTCCGGATACTATATCGAGCGAAAATCGCCTGGTGAGACCACCTTTACCAGGCTGAACGACGCGCCCCTGTTCAATCTGACCGGCCAGGGTTACGACGGCGAGCGAAGGGGCAGCTATTCCGACGAAGAGCTGCAGAACTACCGTGTGTACACATACCGGTTCAGGGGCTATACTATGTTCGGCGAGCTGGTAACCTTCGCCGAGATCGAGGCCATGCCCCGCGACCGCACCCCGCCCGAGGCGCCGTACCTGGAAAAGCCCGTCCATGCAAAACCCGGTGAGGTCCATTTGCGCTGGCACATGAATGAGGTGCCGGCCCCCGACCTGATGGGCTTCGCCGTGGCCCGTGCGGCCGAAACGGAGGGTAATTTCAGCGTGCTTCACAACGAACTTCTGCCCGCCGGCGCGCGGACCTTTACCGATACCACCTTTACGGCGGGACAGCCCAATTACTACCTGGTACAGGCGGTCGATACGGCCTGGAACGTGAGTTCCTCCTTCCCCGTTGCCGTCACGCTTATCGATACCATCCCTCCTGCCCGGCCGGCATTCCTTTCCGGAACCGTCGATTCGGCCGGGATCGTAACCCTTGTGGTTGAACTAAACGAAGAGCGCGACCTGATGGGCTACCGCCTGTACAAGGCCAACGATCCTGAACACGAGTTTTCGGTGATCCGCGAGGCTTTCATCGACATCGACAGCCTGAATCACGAAGTGCAGACCGTATTTGCCGATACCATAACCCTGAATTCCCTTACACCTGAAGTGTACTACAAGGTGCGCGCGCTCGATTTCAACCACAACCAGTCGGATTTCTCCGAAATGATGGTAATCGCACGTCCCGACACCATCCCTCCCGTAACGCCGGTGTTCAAGCGCGTACTGACCCGGGCCGATGCGGTCGAACTCCACTTCGCACTGAGCGAAAGCCGGGATGTGGCCGTGCAGAAAATCTACCGGAAGCTGTCGATGAATGATCCATGGGTCCCGCTTGATACACTTCAGAGCGGGCAGACCAACTATACCGACACAACGGTAACCACGGGAACCGCCTACTACTACTCGCTTCAGGCCGCCGATTACAGCGGCAACCGGTCGGAATTCGCCCATCCGGTCGTTGCCCGGCCATACGACAGCGGGGTGCGTCCACCGGTCGAAAACCTGTTATTGCAATTCGATGAGAACGAGCGTGTGGTGAGCATCACCTGGGAGTACAGCCTGCAGGGAGATGAGGTCTTTTTTGTAGTCTACCGGCAGGACGACCGTGGGCGGTTTATCCAGCACCGGAGAACATCAGAACGGCGGTTTTCTGAATCCATCAGAAACGGCGATGACCGGGCCTATGCTATAAAAGCATTTACCACCGACGGAGGCCAGTCGGTTTTAAGCGAGGCGCTATCAGCCGGAGAATAGGTTCGGTCTGGGCGGATATGTAGGTTGTAAAACAGGAAGAAGAATCAGAGCAAGCTTGTAGTACCGGTCTTTCATATACATTGGATGTAACTATTGTTTTGAAAAGTGCGGCGGAGGCTTTGATAGCTCCCGGTGAAGTCAACGCTACAAGCCACCGATATCTTCTAAGCCAGAGGATCAACGCATTAATGCCCGGTATCATTCAAGCAATTTGCTAATGGGGCCTCGTTAATCAACCACGCACTTCTGCTTCGGTTTCATTCCCGGGTTCATCATCCGGTTCATTTTCCAGTTCGAGCTCCGTAAGCCGCGGCCCGGTGCCGGGTACATGCTCAATAAGTTTGTTGAAATCATCCATAAACACCGCAGCCTTAGTCAGCTGATCGGTGATGCGCCTGTAGTGGCGGATAAGATCGTGCAGCACCATCATGCGGGAAATCGTAACCTGCTCCCTGCTGCCGGCATCCAGTAGCGTCATTTTAGCTGCATCGTAGGCACTGTCGAGCCTTTTTTTGTGCTCATTCACCTTTTCAATAGAAAAGCCTTCCCGCTCAGAATCGGCAATTCTGCAAAATTCAGCCAGCAGTTCAACAAAGTTGTCGAGTATTTCTCTCACTCTCCCGACCTGTAACTCACCAACAGAAATTGACGAAGCCTCAATGCCATTCTCCGAGGCCTCCCGAAAGTATTGCAGAACCCTCAGCGCCTGTGGCAGCGCGTACTCCGTATCGGGTGGCAGGCCGGATCGCTGCATCTTCTGGATAAAATCGGCGACTTTCATATTGAGTCCATTGAGCGCATGCAGGTACTCATGTAATTCACGCGACGGCCGGGTTCCCCTGACCGCTCTCCGCACCAGTTTCCGTGATTTCCGGCCTACGCGTTTCAGTTCAAAGATCAGGGCACTAACGGCTATCGACGGGGTATGGAGAACGGTATCGTCGAGGTATTTTGTGTCTTCCTGCCGGCTTTCAGGCTCCACAAATTTCTGCTCAAGCCAGCCAACCAAGCGTCCGGTAACCGGCAGCATTATGGCCAGCCCGGTCAACTTTTTCATGGTATGGAAGATGGCGATCACGAATCCGATGGAAAGCTCCGGGCCAAAGGCCATACTGATAGCATCGAGATAGAAATTGATGAACAAAAGCACGATAAGCCCGCTTACAACATTAAACGCAACATGCGCCGAGGCTGTTCTTTTCGCATTGGAGGTGGATCCGATCACAGCCAGTATCGCGGTCGACGTGGTGCCGATATCGGCGCCTATCACCATTGCCGCGGCGGCATAAACAGGAACAAGGCCCCCCGCGGCCGCCGTGATAACGATGGCAATGGCCGCCGATGACGACTGCATAACTGTTGTGAGAAGAATGCCAACAGCAACCATAATCAACCGGGCTCTCCAGCCTGATGCGATATCATCCATTGGAATGCTGTCGCCGAGACCTTCGAATGTGGTTTTCAGGATATCGATACCAAGAAAAAAGATGCTGAGACCAACCAGGGCCTGGCCGAATGCCCCTGTTCTGTTGCCTTTGGATGAGAGCCATAGCGCCATACCGATCGCCAGGAAAGGCATGGCCAACAGCTGCAGGTCGACCTTTAACCCCACACTGGCCACAATCCAGCCCGTAAACGTGGTACCCACATTGCTGCCGAAAATCACATATACGGCCTGCAACAGGCTCATCAGACCGGCGTTCACAAACCCGATCGTTGCAAAAATTACTGCACTAGACGATTGTACCAGTGCCGTAATCAGAATACCGCTGAGTATTCCTTTTGTAACCGTAGATGTCCATCGAGCGAGCAAATTACGCAGCGAGTCGCCGGCCGCAACCTTGAGCCCGTCTGTAAGCAGTTTCATTCCCAGCAGGAACAGAGCTACCCCGCCGGCGAATGACATCGCCATGTAGATATACATTAACATCCGACTTACACTAAAATCCCAATCGTAATAAATTTACCGGATAATATGCTTTCCCGGCAAAATATGCCCCATAATTTGCCACCGTTATACCTGTTTATTTCAGGCTATTTGATATACCAGGTCTGGTGATGTATGTGAAATGCTGACATACCTGAAATGAGGGCTTCATTTTCGGTGTACGGTTATCATTTCATTTTTTTAAGCGCATCATGCACCAGCCGCAGGACTTCGACACGAGCGAATTTTTTATCCTCGGCTGGGATGAGGTGCCAGGGAGCATAATCTGTACTTGTGCGTTCGACCATATCATTAATGGCCGACTGGTACTCAGTCCGTTTTTCACGGTTGCGCCAGTCGTCGTCGGTAATCTTGAATTTTTTATGCTCTGTAACCTCCCTTGCCTTGAAACGTTTTAGCTGCTCGTCGGCACTGATCTCCAGCCAGAATTTCAGCACAACCACCCCGGCATCGGTCAGTTCTTTCTCGAACTGGTTGATTTCCGCATAGGCCCGTTTCCATTCCTCTTCCGTTGCGAAACCCTCTACCCGTTCAACAAGAACACGGCCATACCAGGAGCGGTCATAAATGGTTACAAAACCGGCACGGGGTATTCGCCGCCAGAAACGGTGCAGATAATGCGTTGTTTTTTCCCGCCCTTTGGGTGCGGCGATCTGAATAACCCGAAAAAGCCGGGCATCGACGGCCCTGATCAGCCTGCGGATACTCCCACCCTTTCCTGCTGCATCGGCCCCTTCGAACACACAGACGAGCGAGCGTTTGTTTTGGTGAGCCTTCCAGACGTTCTTAAAAATCTTCTTCCTCAGTTTCTCCATCTGAACCGTGTAGTCCGGCCGGTCAATCGATGGCGTCAGGTCCATCTCTGCCATGAAATCTTTGGATGGGAGAAACCCGTTCGGCCGTTCAATTCCACTCAGGTCGGGCCCGCCCCTTTTGAGGTTTTCATCAAAAAAGGTTGTGAGCAGGTGCATTACCGAAAGGTTGCGACGGCGAGGCTGGGAAGCATCGACACGAAACCACGGAGCGTGCGGCAGGTCAGTGAACTCCATCATTTCATCGGCCAGCTTTTTCTTTTTCTCAAAAGGATAGCCATTGTCCATATCGTCTGCTGACATTCTCCACGAATAGGCAGGCCGGTTTTTTGTCGCTTTAATACGCTTTATCTGCTGCTTTTCGGTTAATTCAAGACGAATTTTAATGATGAGGGTACCATCTGCAGCCAGCAGTTCTTCAAAGCGGACAATATCCTGCAGACGCGACAAGTACTTTTTCTTACTGATGCTGCCATCGATGTGATCAAGCCAGGGCTGCGTATACCATGAACCCAGAAAGAGCCCGGTCTCCCCCTCGCCCGGAAGCCGGCGCCAGTATTTCCAGAAATAGGGCCTGTCGGCCTCTTCATCAGACGGCGGCCGGTGCACATGCGTTTCAATGAACCGGGTATCCATCCACTCGTTCAGCAGATTAATGATTTCGGATTTGCCGGATCCTACCATACCCGAAATAACAATAACTACGGGTATTTCACTGTCAATGAGTTTGAATTGGCGGGTTAGCAACTCCGAACGGTCTGCCTCCACGATCTCGTCGTAGTGTTTGCCGTTATTAATATCACCGTCGTACCTGTACTCCTGCATAAATAAAGTTCCTGTGCGTCTATAATTCTAACATTTCTCGATATTAGTGCAATTTACGAGGTTTTTCCCGTATAGACACCAGCATACTTGCAACTACAGCAATGGTACCCTGCCAAAACCGATCCACAAAATATCTGCCCCGAACTTCGTCCGGCTTAGTCAACGGCAAAATGGCCCACAACGACAAGCCTTAAGAGCCTGCCGGAACATCCCCACAGTTTGCCGGCTGCCGGCAGTTTTGGCTGGAATCAGTGCATTCCTGGTATACCTGCCGGCTGCTCCTGCTGAAACCAGAGCCTGCCGGTCGGCTGCACACGCGGCCACTCTTCATGCAGGGTGTCTCCGCTGTACAGGCGGCCGTTCAGCATCACACGGGCGATTGTATTGGTGTTCCTCAGGTTTTCCAGCGGGTTGCCTGTAAGGATCACCAAATCGGCCAGCTTGCCGGGCTCAATGGATCCGACATCACCATCCAGGCCGAGTGCTTCTGCACCCTGTATGGTAGCGATTCGCAGCGCCTGGTGGGGTTCCATATCGTCCCAGGCCATCGCCCAGAGCTCCCAGTGGTAACCGAGCCCCTGCAGCTGTCCGTGGCTGCCTACACCGCTTAATCCACCGGCATCATAGATCTGTTTCACGATGCGTGATTGGCGGGCGGTCGCAAATTCATCGTCGTGGAACCAGCCGGCGCCACGGCGGCGGGTTTTGGTCTCCATTTCATAATCGGGTGTGAAATAACGCAGCTTGGGATCGTTGGACGGATCCTCTTTGGCGTAGAAATAGTTCTCAACCCAGGGTCCGCCGTAGGTAACCAGAAGTGTTGGGGTATAGGCCATGCGGGACTCAGCCGTCACTTTGATCACATCCTCAAATACAGGGGTTACAGGGTAATTGTGTTCCTGCCCCGGATAACCGTCGATGAGCATGGTCATGTTCAGTTTCATGTCGAGAGAGCCCTCGGTAGTGGGCATCAGTTCCTGCTCTTTGGCGGCCATCAGGATCCACTGCCGCTGTTCCCGGTTACCGGCCACATACATTTTGATGGTTTTCGTGTCATAATATTCGCTGTAGCGTTTCAGCACCTTGCGGGCGTGATCGAGATTGCGGATGTTTTCGGTCCAGAACACGCCGGGGCCGGTCTGATAGATACGCGGGCCAATTGTCTTGCCGGCTGTAACCATATCGGCGTAAGTGAGCAGGTCGGTACTGCCGGTCTGCGGATCGCGGATGGTGGTAACACCGTAGGCCAGATTGGCCATAAACGACCATATCTGGTCCTGGTGCAGGTTCCTGAACGGACGTACGTGGGCATGGGTATCGATGAATCCGGGTAAGATGGTATGGCCGCTCACATCACGCACTTTGGCGCCATCGGGTATTTCAACTTCACCCCGCGCACCAACGGCGTGAATACGGTTGTTCCGGATTACCAGGTCGGCATCCTCAATCACCTCATACCCGTTCATGGTTATTACTCGTGCTCCGCGCAGCACAAGCGTACCTGTAGGTATATCGCGTGCAGCTTTGACCTGAATGCGGATTTCCGAGGGTTCATAGTCGGCGGGGCGGTCATCATTTTTATCTTTCTTGCCGGTATCGTTATCGCCGGTACCGTTTTCTTCGGAATCATCTCCATTCCCGTTATCGTCGCCATTGCCGTTTCCGTTGCTATCGTCATCGCCGTTGTCTTCGTCGTCTTTGCTGTCGCGGGCGGCGTCTTTGGCTTTCTTCTTTTCACGGTCGTACTGCTCCTGCTCGCGTTTACGGGCATCCGCATCGTCGATGTTATAACTGAAAAGTGCGTTTCCTATCGACCAGTGCGCTACCCGGCCATTCCAGGCCCAGCTGGAGAATTGACCGCCGATATCGGTGACCTTGCGCACCGGGAACGCGGCATTTTCGGGATTGCTTACATTGATGGTCTGGGCATCGCCGGCCCTCGGTACGGTAACCAGGTAGATATCGGTGCCCATCTCGGCCAGGGCCTGATCACCACGCGGGGCCATCTGAATGAGGGACGCACGCTGTGGCTGCTGAGAGCCGGGCGGGGTGCTGCCCGTAACTTTCACGTGCTCGCGCTCGTCGGTACCGTCATAGCGGATGGAGACAAGCCCGTTCATTGTGTGATGTAAATAGATCCTGTCATCACCAAAAATGAAGTGCGGATTGCGGCGGCCTTCGGTACCGGTTATAAATGTGGCATCACCTCCTGCTGAGGGAATCCAGATCAGATCTTCGGCCGCGAACGGTACACCGGGGCCGGGATATTCGCTGTAAACACGAGCCACCCCACGGATAGCCACAATTCGGTCCTGCGTTTTCGACCATGCCGGATACTGGTAGATGGCCGCTTCACGGGTCAGGCGCTGGGCGCTGCCCCGGCCATTGCTGCGCATGCGGTAGATATGACCGCCCTCTGCCTGGTTCCAGGTCGCGAAGGTGATCCAGGTGCCATCAGGCGACCATGCAGGGAAGGCTTCCGTCAAGTTCAGATTGGTGAGGCGTCGCGGCGCCCCATCGGGCAGGTCCATCACGTACAGGTTGTTCAGCACGGTGAAAGCCAATTTTGTACCGTCGGGCGAAGGTACGGCATCACGGATCTGCCGGGCGATAAATTCTCCCGAGTCTTCTATCGGGTATTTGAAGAGCACTTCGGGCCCCAGCTCAATGTTGGTATCGATCTCAAAAGGGATTTCAACCGGTTCGGCACCCGGGGCAATGGGCAGTTTCCAGAGTCTCCCGCCCCATGTGGTGATTACCGCTGAGTTATCGGGAGTAAATGCCATACCGGGCAGCACGTCGCGGGTGGCACGGCTCTCCATATCATCCCGCTGAACCGGGTAGGCAAGCCAGCGTTCCTCACCGTTGTTCAGGTTCCTGATCCGGAGCCCGGTTTCAGTTTCATGGCGGGTACCATACACCAGCCATTTGCCGTCGGACGAAAGAGTAGGCCTGAAGGCAGATCCCACACGGGCGGTCTGGGTCTGGCGCTGACCTGTTTCACGGTCGAACCGGGCGATCTGGTACTGCGGGAAAATGGCGTTGTATTGCCAGTCGCCGGTACGTTGCGACAGCCAGATATAGCGGTCATCTGCGCCGAATGCCGGCTCGATGGTTTTCAGTGTGGTGGGCGTATCCATAAATTCTGTACCGCTGCCGCCATCCACATGGTACATCCTCAGTTTGTGCACGCCACCGCGGATACCGGCCCGGGCCGCAATGATGTAGTTCCCGTCTGGTGTATAGACGGGCGATTGAAAGCGGTAGTTGTTTCCTTTGGTCCTCTGGGTCACTTCACCGGTCTCCATGTCGAGAATCCACAGGTTTTCGCCGCCGCTGCGGTCCGACACAAACACCACCTTTTTCCCGTCGGGGCTGAACCGTGGCTGTGCGTCGAATCCCATGCCTCTGGTCAACTGCCGCGCCTTGCCTCCGGTAACCGGGAGCTCGTAGATATCTCCCATAAAATCAAAAACGAGCTTCCCACCACCCGGATGGATATCGACCGAGATCCAGCTGCCTTCGTTCACCTGCAGGTGCACACTGCGATCGGGTTTTAGGGGAAGGTCGGCGTGGCTTGGTTTCAGGCTGTCGCTTCCGGCGGCATCACCGGAATCCTGGCCATGAACAAGAGGTGTGAGGAGCAGAAGCAAGGGCAGCACAAGTATGCCAGCGGCTTTAAATATGTGGAAATTTTTCATGCTTGGAGTAGGTTTTTGTTGGATATGCAGTAAAAACAAGCATCGATAATAGGTAATTCAGTAACTATTATTTGTAAAAAGATAGCAGAGGGGTGGTGGAACAGCCCGGGTGGGATGCAGATTTTGAAAGGTGGCAATGATGGTGCTGGTATTATGCTTTGAAACAGGGAATGTGATCCCGGCCAAAACGGGTTTATTTGATTTGGCGATTCATGAGACGTAGCGATTTATCGACGTAGCGATGTTTCTAAACCAGATCGAATATCGCCGGGTCGATACGTATTATGAATCGGATATCAAAAGGTCGTGATCCCGGCCAAAACGGGTTTATTTGATTTGGCGATTCATGAGACGTAGCGATATAACGACGTAGCGATTTTTTCAAATTTGTGGGTGGGTAATGCACCGATCATTACTGTGTACGAAAGAGGATACTCTTGTGGTGCATGCCGGTAGGCCCGGGAGGCTTTTGATAAAGCCTCCACGCCGTTCGACTTCGGCTTGATCGCTGTGCGATAAGCCTGCGCTCACGGTGACGTGGGAGGATTCGGCTGGGTGGTGAGGAGCAAATTTAAAAAGGCCGCCTCATTTTCAGTGAAGCGGCCTTGCCCTCATGATTGGGTAATCATGTAACGCTGTAACTTTTAGGTCTCTCTCAAAATGGTTTGGCGTAACCAGCGGCCCGGTGCGGTACCACCGCATCCGGGCTTTGCTTAGCTACTGAGAATCAGTCCTGTTTATTCAACAGGGGTCAATTCGATGGTATTGAGATCGGTAACCTGACCGATTTTAACTTCAACATCGGGTTGCTCAAAAGGCTCGAAACCTTCTCCTGCATCGATTGTTACGGTGTAGAATCCGTCGGTAAGTCCGACCAGGGTAAACTCACCCGTTTCTACGGTCTGGGTAGTTGCGATCACTTCTGCACCCGAAAGAGCACGGACCCAGGCACCTTCCACAGCAGGTTCAACCGAACCGGTTATGTTGCCGGTAAGGGCTTCATTAACGGCACGGATTACCGGCATCAGGGCGTATGATCCTGTAGCTCCCTGCTTCACAACAGAACGTTGTGCGTCAAAATCGAGCAACAGGGTGTAGGTAATCCCACCGATAATTTCGGCATCAACATTGAGCTTAATACCGGTTTGCTGCCCACTCGGTACTATCATCGGGAAAGTGTCGTCACCGATTACAACGCTGTTATCGCTGCCCAGAATCAGGCGGATCTGACGGTATGTTCCCTCATCCAGTTCGGCTTCGCCCAGTACCACATTGGCGCCGTTTACCAGCTCGAGCAGGTTATACCGCTCATCGGGTTCACCGATCACTACCCATCCGGATTCGGCGTCTGCACTGTTATTGACCTCGACACGGTTAATATGTACCCATACCTCATCGAAATCACCGGGAGCATCAAACATTACAACCTTGAATGTTCCTTTGTCGTTATTGGATGCTACATCGCACGAAATCAGCGATACCGACATGAACAGTAAAACAGCAACACCTGTGATAACCGAAAAAACACGGCTTTTGAAAAAAGATAAAACCTTCATAATTAGTCCTCTTGATAGATCTTGATTGACGATGAATAAGGTTTCGCTTTCACTTGTGCCTGTAAGACGCCTGCCTGGATTAATCGTTACATTTATTTTTAAGATTTTTTAATAAAAATGTAAAACCGGTGCAGGGATGGGAATAAAATGAACTCACATTGCAATACGGCCGGATTCCGGTGCGGTCACGTTATCCACTGGTTGACGGATAAACGATTGTATCACGAATAAAAAAAGGCCGTGTCATATTCAACAACACGGCCTTAAACATATGATTGATAAGAAAATCAGGAGATCGTGATCATATTATTCACTGGATGTAAGTTCAATCACACCGAGATTGGTAACCTGACCGGCTTTCACTTCAACATCTCCGATCTGAACGGACTCATAGTCCTCATCAACGGGTTCAACAGAAACGGAGTAGAAACCATCAATCAGCCCTACCAGTGTAAATTCACCTGTATCAATTGTCCTGGTTGTGGAGACAGTATCCGATCCGGCAATTGCATATACCCATGCCCCGGGTTCGGCCGGCTCTACCATTCCGGTTATATTTCCGGTGAGGGCGGTATTAACCGCACGGATTACCGGTTTCAGCAGGTATGTTCCGGTTGCACCCCGCTTCACAACCGAGCGTTGAGCATCGAAATCAAGCAGCAGTGTATAGGTAAATCCAGCTTCGATTTCGGCATTCACATTCAGTTTTATGCCAGTCTGCTGTGCGCTTGGCGTCATCATCGGGTAGCTTTGGCCGCCGATAACCACGTAGTTGTCGTTGCCAAGAATCAGGCGGATCTGGCGGTAGGTACCTTCGTCGAGCTCAGCCTCGCCCAGTACCACGTTTGCGCCGTTAATCAGTTCGAGCAGGTCATAGCTCTCATCCGGTTCGCTTATGACTATCCAGCCTGATCCCTCATCATTGGCATTATTGACCTCAACACGTACGATGTGCACCCAGACTTCTTCATAGTTGCCCGGGGCATCGACCATTACCACCTTAAGGGTACCCTTCCCGCCCTGGTTTGTGGCAATATCACATGAACTAAGTGACACCGACATGAACAGCAGAACTGCAATACCGGTTATTAATGATAGTATTCGATTCCTGACGATAGTTTTAGCCTTCATAATTCTCTTCATTTTATTTCTGGATGATTTAGTAAATGCGTTTTCGTGATAATAGCCGGTTTCACACCTGGTAATCTCACAACACCTGTAGGACGCCGGCCGGGAGCGATCGTTACATTAAATCAACGATTTTTTTTGCGCGGTAAAGGAATGGCTGTGTGGTGAGGATGTCGCCTGTAGCCCCTGATTTTGCCCTCAAACGGGCAACACTATTTAAAAGGTGACAATGATTCTGCTGTTAGTATGCTTTGAGTTAGGGATCTGGGGAGTAATAGAGCAATTGAGTTTGGAAGTGGTTTGGGAGATGTCGCTGGTAGCACAGCCCCGGCGCCACGCAACTCCACACGTCATGGTGAGCGCAGGTCGGTGCAAAGCAACGATCGAAGTCGAACCACGAACCATGTGTGCAGTGCGCAGCACTGCGCGGCGAAGCCGCTATGTTTCCAAGCTGATGAAATGCTATTGGCACGCTTTTGGAGGCTTTTGAAAAAGCCTCCACGTACTTCTACTACGTGCTTCGTCGCAGCTCCGCTGCGCTCAGCACTGCGCTCTGTATGACGTTTGGAAAAAATGTCCCGAGAGATAAAAAAAGATCAATTGCCCGGAGGGCCCGGCGGGGTATTTGGACGGCGTCTGTTATCTTCGCCATCCCGGCCCGGCGGGTTGGCCTGGCCCGGAGGTGTAAATCCCGGAGGTCCTCCCTTGAGGTTTCCTTTGAACAGGTTTTCGAGAATATTCCCGGCAGGCACACCAGAAAGAGCCTGTTCTGCCATTCCGTTTGCTACTGCCGCCGCCGGTAACCGGCTCTGAAGCTGTGCCGCATTCAGTGCTGCCGGCAGCTGCTGCATCTCATTGACCGAAAAACCGGACCTAAGGGCGCTGATTACGATACGGTTGCTCAGTTCGGGGTCGGTTTCCGATGTGGGCAGATCACCCAGTATGCCAACAGCTGATGCCACAGAGCCCAGTCCTGCCCGATCCGCCGCCTGTTCGGCCACGATCTGGCTCAGCAGCGACGCAAGGTGTTCTTCCCTGATGTTCTGCTGCAGCGCCTGGGCCGAATTTTCAAGCATTTGATTCCTGAACTGGGCTGTGGCCTGCTGAACATCCCGGCCACGGCTACCCGATCGGATCATGTTTTGGGTCTGCTCCTGACCGAGCCACCCATCCACTATAACCGCCGACCTGTTCAGGCCTGATTCTATGCGAAGCAATACCTGTGAAATCTGCGGCGCTGGTACCCGTTTGGCCAGACCTTCCATTACTTTCTGAAGTACCGGTTCGTACGGCAGATTGCTGTTCGCCAGAGATATGGCCGGCTGCATCATGCTGCCGAACTGCTCGCCGCTAACGCCTCTCTCCTGTGCCCTCAGCATGACCGCATCGAGCCTCGCCTGATCAATGCCGGCATTTCTTGCTGATTCCACGATGTCCTTGTAGGGTGCCGCATCCTGGGCATACGCTACATCAACCGATGTTGAAAGCCCGTACACCATGAATGTTGCCGCCAGTATGAATAGATTTATTTTTTTCATTTTACGCCTCATTGTATAGTCCCGATAATGACTCTCCCGTTTCTCCCTCCAAAACCGTCGTCGACGGTTGCTGCCTGCCCCGAAAGATCCAGCCACTCCAGATCTCCGTTCTGCCGTGCCAGTATTTTATACTGATAGATTCCGGGCTCCATGTCGATTTCAGCCCGGTAGCGGTTCCGGCCGGCCCGCTGTAGCGGTATACCAGGCTGGTCCCAGTCGTTAAAATCACCCGTCAGATAGAGTGATTCATTGCCCTTGTATTGCACTTCAATCATGGTTTTACTGTCCGGTTTTACATCCCAGCGAACCCCGTATGGAACGCCTCTTTTGGCCATAACCGGACTAAAGCTGAATTGCGCCCCTGCCGACAGTTCATAGTCGGGGAGTACCGAATTGTCTGTATTGCTCATCCAGAGCAGGTTTGCAGCCCTGGAAGTCAGTGTGATATTTTTCGTGACCGGATACCGGAGCGAAATGCCTGACCGAACAAAATGGTCTTCGATCGTTACGGCCCGCGTACCGGTAAACGGAGGCATCATTCCAACGCTTCCATCCGGCTGAAACTGTTGTGAATAGCGTTCAAATCCTGTCTGGGCCGTAATACTGAGGCCGCTCCGCCACTGCCGGGTGAGGCCTGCCGACGTGGCAAAACCCCTGCCCGGATCTGTAAGATGGTCCAGGCTGCTGTAATATCGTGCGGTGAGCTGCCACTGATAATTGATCCAGTATTCGGCTTCAATCCCGTAGGAATCGTAGCGGCTGCCAATGTTGTCGTTACCGTCGAGATTGCTGTACCGGCGCCAGTTCGAACCGGCCCTGAACTCTGTTTTAAAAAACGGATTGACGAGCCAGTCGATCCCTGCCTGCATCCATTGAAGATCCCGGGTGTACGTTGAAGTAATCCGGCTTATGCCCGCTGTTGCAGCAAGCGACACTTTCGGCGAGAGTTTTTGGCTTGCATTAACAAAGGCGGTGCCACCGGCCCAATCGGATCTCCCATCCGTCAGATGATGAAAATGTCCCATGCCGGTGACCCCCGCCGTCTGTTTCGTCCCGTTCCATTGTATATTCGCGGCAGGCGATACCAGGAAAAAAGCCGAAGTACCGCTGCGGTCCCATTCCGACAGTACCGGACTGAGATAGGTATTGGTGCTGTACCCGCCGGACATGCCCATCGAAAAATGGGTCTGAAACTGGCGGGCTGATGCCTCTGATATGGAAATAGTATAGATCATTATGATAATCAGGGCCTGAAATTTCATCATAAACTGATAACGGCATTCCTGTTTCCGAAACCGTCGTCGCGGAAGGTTTTAGCAAATGGATCGGTGACCCACTCTTCTCCATCCTTGATAAACATGTAGCGGTGTTCTCCCCTGGTGAGCGGGATCAGGCCCGTCCAGGCCTGGTCGCCGTTGATGTTCACCCTGGTGAGGGTGATCGGCTCCCACTCACTGAAATCGCCGGCCACGGCAACCGATTCGGCGTCGCGGTCAACATACACGAAGCGCATAAGTACACGGTCGGCACTCTCTTCGGCTACCTGGGTAACAGGCACGAAAACCTCGTCAGCGGGCTGCTGCAAAAACAGACCGGTGGTCCAGGATGAAAGCAGCACCAGCATGAGCATGCCCAGGGCGAGCCCTGCCGACCATACCGGCCTCCATGCTACCTGGCGGGGCTCGAAAAAGCCTGACAGCCATTCGATTACACCTGCCATTGGATTATCAGCTGATTCCGCAGTACCCGTTTCGCGGGATCCCATTGCCGGGGTGTTAACGCTTTGTGTTGCGGGTGCAGATTTAGCATTCACCGCCTCGAGGGCGTCGATACTGTGCATCACCCGGTCGGCAAATCCATCCGGGACCCTGGATGACGGTCCTGAAAGGCTTTGCCTCATACTCATGTCGAATCGCAGCAGCGATCTGAGGTCCGGATCGGCGGCAAACAACTGCAGAGCTTCTGAAAGCTCGCTGTCGCCGAGTTCTCCATCCAGAAAACGCCGGAGTATGTCATGTTTATCGATATTCATCCTGCCTGCTCCATCATTTCTTTTAATTCCCGCCGGCCCCGGTGAACCCTCACTTTCAGGGCGCTGACCGATACGCCCAGTTGCTTTGATATCGCCTCATAGCTCATGCCCTCGCGATAGCGTAAAATGAGAGGTTCTGCAACGGTTTTATTCAACCGCTCCAGACAATCACCGAGTAACCGGCTGTATTCCGACACAATCATACCCTCTTCAGGGTCATAATCTGCATGGATGGCTTCCATCTCGGCAGCGTCGGACCATTCCGTAATCACATTATGCCGCCGGCTGTTTTTGCGGGCATAATCGTGACAGTGGTTTCTCCCCAGGCTGTACAGCCATGAGGAAAACAGAGATTCGCCCCTGAACATATCGAGGCGTTCGTAGGTTTTAAGAAAAATTTCGTGCGCCAGTTCTTCAGCCATTGATTCGTCCCTTTCATAACTTCGTACCAGATGAAAGATCATCGGTGCATACCGGTCCATAATAATCCGGAACGCTTCTTTATCCCCATCCATAATAATCCGGATGATGTCGGTATCAGTAAGCGTTTCCAAATTCATTCGGGATCATATATTAATCGAATCCCCGTCGTCTGATCTGCACCGGAGATCACGCTTCCGGTTTTATTATCTGCAGGTAGGACGCCCGGAAATATGAAAGGTTACCTGTCAATCGTATTTTTTTTTATAGCAGCCACCACGTCCTCCGGTGGACGTATCGGACGGCCGTTATTCGTGAACACCGCCGTCACTTTTCCCTTCAGTATCAGTTCATTATCGGGAAGCCGGTAGATATCCTGATAGAAGATGTAACGCACATTCCCATGCTGTTCGGCCCTCAGACGCACCACGAAACGGTTGTTGGCTACAAGAGGGCGCTTGAACTCCAGTTCAATTTTGTGAACAACCGCGTCGGTGCCCCGGTCGTGGAGCTCGCCGAAATCCAGGCCGATATGGTGAAGGAACTCGTGACGCGCATGCTCCAGATAATTCTGGTACACAGCGTTGTTCACAACGCCCTGCAGATCGAGTTCGTAGTCCCTTACTGATAATTCCAGTTCGAATTGATACTGGTTGGGTATCATAGCGATTATTTGTGAAACAGGATCAGACCACCTGCCACTTTAGCAGCGGTTGAATCCGGGGTGCGGTGAAGGTA
>RECM01000026.1 GCA_007694035.1 Balneolaceae bacterium | reverse complement strand
TCGCGACCTTTTTGATATCCGATTCATGAGACGTAGCGACCCGGCGATATTCGATGTGATTTGGGATATCGGCAAGTCGGAAAATCAGGGCACCTGTCACAAACCGGCGAGATCTTTTATCTTTATCTCCGCTTTCGATCTCAGGCTTTCCAGCTCCGGTTTCTGCATCTCCAACACCATATTATACGAATCGATCGCCCCGGTTATATCGCCGGTCTTTTCGAGGGAATGAGCGTAATAGTAGCGGAAAATGGCGTTGCCGGGGAAATCTTCGGCCAGGGTTTTGCTAACGCGGAGTGCGTCGTGGTAACGCCCGTCGCGGTCGTACAGATAGCAGAGGAACATGCGCGCGTCGTTGCTCACGTAGCTGTTGCTGGAGGCCGCTTCTTCAAGCCGTTTAAACCCTTCTTCCTTGCTCCCGCTCAGGCCGAACATGTTGGTCATCCAGCGTAATTCACGGGGAACGGAACCGGTCATATAGTCGAACACGCCACGGCCGAGAAGCGCGTTGGGATCGTTCGTGTTGAGCGACAGCAGCTGCCGGGTGTAGGTAAACCCTGTCATTCCGCTGCGGATTGCCGTTCTGTACTCCTTCTGATCGGCAGCCACCAGGCTCCGGTAACCGTACAGGCCGCTCAGCAGCAGTACCATACTGGTGTCGGACGGAGCTTTCTTCAGCCTTTCTTCACTCACTTTGATCGCACGCTCCGACATCTCCAGAAAGCGTCCGGCATATTCGGGATCGTTACCGCCAAAAAAATAGGACCAGAACGGGATCATCGAGCGGAAAAAGTGCACGCGCGCATCGTTGGGTTCCATCCCCGAAAGCTCAACCAGCAGGCTGTCGGAGTAAACCCAGTCGGCGTGATAGAACGCGTGGACGGCATCGGTGAGGAGCAGCTCGAATTTCACCTCCGAAGGTTTCTCCGTGGCTTTGCGCTCTTCCGCAGGCCTGTCGGCAAACGGATACATCATCAGGATAACAAATAGTATGTGCATATGGGTCTGTAAATGCGATAAGAGCTTGCTGCCGTTCCGGTTGCCGTCGTAATAAGTAAAAAAGGATGCGATTTTGACAAAGGATGCAATTATGGTTACGATTCCCGTTTGAGAATACTTCATGAACTGAGGCCGCATCCGCTGTTTTGATCCTAATATCTGTGCCGCCAAAAATACAACGTTAAAACCTTTTAATCACAATACGGCAAAAATGTTGCATTCAGGAGATTCCCACTAAACGTGATAGATGCCGCTGTCGTATGGCCGCCCGATAAAGTTTCCGCAAACAAGGTTCCGGTATCAATCGTCGTAGTTGCCCATCACGAGTTTTCCCTCTGAGCTTGCAACCGCAACTGAAACCGCAGCATCACCAGTTATATTTACGGCCGTGCGGATCATGTCGAGCAGCCGGTCCACGCCCAGGATCAGGGCGATGCCTTCAACGGGCACATCCACAGCCTGCAGAACGATAACGAGCATAATGATGCCCGCACCCGGAACACCCGCAGCACCGATCGAGGCCAGCGTGGCGGTGAGAACAATGGTGAGCTGCTGGGCGATGCTCAGGTCCATGCCAACCGCCTGGGCTATGAACACCGCGGCCACAGCCTGGTACAGGCTGGTACCGTCCATGTTGATGGTGGCACCCACCGGGAGCACGAAACTGGCCACCTCCTCATGTACCCCAAGGTTTTTCTCGACGCGTTCCATCGTAACCGGCAACGTTGCCGCGCTCGAGCTGGTGCTGAACCCGAGCAGGATGGCCGGACGGATACCGCGGATGAAATCCCAGAACTTCATCTGGCTGTAGATTTTGAAGAGCGTGGTGTACACGATCGATACGTGCAGCAGCAGGCCGATCACTACCGCAAGGCAGTACCAGCCCAGGGCGGCCAGCAATTCGAGGGCGCGGCCGAGGTCGTCGCCGGCCAGTTCCACAATCACCGTTGCCAGCAGGGCGAAAACGCCGTAGGGCGCCGCCATCATGATGAAATCAACGATCCGGATAATCACATCATTGAACGCTTCAAAGAAACTGACCAGCACCTCCCCTTTCTGCTTCTCGATCTGGATAATGCCTATGCCGAGAATGATGGCGATGAACACCACCTGCAGCATATTGGAGTTGTCGGATGCGGCATCCACAAAATTCTCGGGAAAAATGTCGACCAGCGGCTGCAGGGGCCCGCGTTCAAGAACCCGTCCGGCCGCCTCGTCCCTGTCTTCCACACTGTCCCGGTAGCTCATCATCAGCTCTTCGCGCGTCTCCAGCGGCAGGGTTTTGCCCGGCTTCATCACATTTACCACGGTAAGGCCGATCGATATGGCAAAAACGGAGGTGATCAGGTAAATGGCGATGGTTTTCCCCCCCATCCTGGAGAGCTTGGTGATGTCGTTCAGCTTGGCAACCCCGACCACCAGCGACGCGAGCACAAGCGGGATGGCGATCAGCTTGAGCAGGTTTACAAAGATGGTGCCGAAGGGCTTGATCCAGGCCAGCGTGAAGGCTGCCATGCCGGTCTGGGAGGCGATCAGGCCCCAGATGAGGCCGAGGAACAGGCCGATCAGAATTTGCCAGTGAAGTTTTCTATACCAGGACATAGTCAAGAATCGTGTAGAGTATAAGGCAGATCACGGCGCCGGCCCCGGTCGCGAGCCAGTTCACCATATCGTTGCCGATGGGCCAGGAGCTGTTCCCTCCCACACTGAAAAAGCGGTTCTGGCTTTGAAAAGCCGCCCCAAGATAGGAATCCACCATACAACCTGAAAATCCGCCTGTAACCACTGCGATCAGGGCGGCATAGCGGTTTTCGCGGGGGAACAGCAGCAGAACGAAACCGATAAGCACCGCGCCAAGCAGCGCCGCGAACGTGCCCGGCAGGCTTATACCACCCTCGCTGCCCGCTTCCGCCTTCTTCCAGGTGGTGATGATGCGGGTGCCGTTCGGCGCCAGGCGGATACCGAAAAGCGTGGCCCAGGTGTCGGACGTGGCCACCGCGATGCCGGCCACGGCCATCAGGTAGAGGTGCTCCGAATGAAACAGGTAACTGAGTATGATGAACAGCACAAACCAGAACGCATTGCTCCACACCTGTATACCGTTGCGGCGCTCACGCAGCTCGCGCGGACTTGTTCCGGAATGCCTGGTGGTCAACAGCACGGCCAGGATGTTGCTGCTGATGAAAAAAGTGAGCAGAATAACGGTGGGCTCCGAACCTCCAATACCAAGGGCGACCGTTCCCACAATAGTGGCGGCCCACACGCCGTCGAGGCTCAGCCATTTGTTCAGAAAAACGACCCGGGCAACCGCCCAGGCCAGAACCAGCCCGAACAGGATCTGCACCTTGTCGAACGGGTTTGCAACCAGCACAAACAGAACAACAAGGATGAACTGAAAAACAAAATTTAGTTTCCTGTCGGTCACCCTGCTCCCGGTTTATTCCGCCGTGGATGGTTCCGTTTGCGTGTGCTGATCAAGGTCGCCGCGCTTCTTCATGATGCTGTAGGCCACCACACCGAAACCCGCCAGCACCACAACCGGCGACACATACAGCGACCAGAACCCGCGTACTTCGCTCTCCAGGTACATGATCAGGAACCCGAGCAGGATCAGGCCAACGCCTCCTGCCATCCAGATGTAGTTGGAGGTGTCGAAAAGCATGGGCTGCTGCTCGGTCGACGGTTTTTTGCGTCTGCTTTTTTTGAATTGCTGTTTTGTCATGGTGAAATCTTTGACGGTAATTGGGGGATAGTATTATCGTGGATGATCTGAATGTGAGAATATAGTGAATGCGTGTTTGTGAAGTAAAGAATAAGCGAACAGCAGAACAAACGAATATTTACGGGCCTGGCGTATATGTTTCAGGGGCATAATCCCGGATTCCGGGTAATCCGGGTAATCCGGGTAACTTGCATTGATTACATATTCTGATGCTGCGGCCCTGTGTTCGCAGGAGTTTCCCGCCGGTTCAGGTGAGCCCCGTAAATGAGCCCTGAAAAGCTGATGCAATCCCGGGCTCGTCAACGCGGCGGGTATATCGTATATTCACCCGTTGGCAGTAATTTAGATAACAGGTTCCATCAGAAAATCACAACTGAAAAGACATAAATTTGTAGCAGATAGAAAAAAATGGAAAGACGATTTACGGACATAATTCAACTTATTAAACAATCTCGTACTAATGCGATTAAAGCCGTAAACTCTGAACTGATAACTCTTTATTGGAACATAGGAGAATACATCAGCAGAAAAATTGACAATGCTGAATGGGGAGACTCCGTAGTAACTGAATTAGCCAAACATATTCAGAGTAATGAACCCGAAATTAAAGGCTTCTCCGACAAGAATATTTGGAGAATGAAACAGTTCTACGAGACTTACAAGGATTTTCCAAAACTCTCACCACTGGTGAGACAAATCAGTTGGACC
>RECM01000106.1 GCA_007694035.1 Balneolaceae bacterium | reverse complement strand
TTTGCCCTCAATCGGGCGACACTATTCCGGAGGTGACAAATCTGTCACCGGTAGCGCAGTTCCGATACACCGGGACGAAGTCGAAGTACGTGGAGGCTTTTTTAAAAGCCTCCTGAAGTGTGTTTTTTTCTGATAGCCAGCTTTTTGTGCAGTGCGGGGCACTGCACATGTGGTTCGACTACGTTCCTCGCTTTGCTCGTCTCTGCGCTAACCATGACGTGGATCGGCTACGCTCGTCTCTGTGCTCCATGACGTGGTTCGGCTACGCTCGTCTCTGTGCTCCATGACGTGGTTCGGCTGCTATAGCCGGTGGCGTTTGCGGTTACACATCCGTCAGGGTCTGTTCTTTTTTGGCTTTTCCGATTGATCCGGCGATCACACCGCTCTTTTCTTTGCATATAACGCTGAAAGTGATGTCGTCGGCCGTGCGGGTGTTGCCGATAAAAGCTTCAAGCGATGTCTGGATCTTTTTGACAATACTTTTGCTTTCAAGTGAGCCGTAGATGTCCATCAGTGAACGGATTCTGGAGGTGCCGTACTCATCGCCCTCCTCATTTCTTGCTTCCGTGAGGCCATCGGTGTAGAACAGTACCGAATCGCCTTCTTTAAATGATATGCGCGACTCTTTCATGAAATTGTCGAGCCGGGCCGACTTGGTCATACCAAGGGCGAAACCCGTTGTCTGAAGTTCGACGGTGATGTCTTTTTCCCGGGAATAGAGTATGGCCGGATTATGACCCGCCCGGGCATGTATGAAGTAGTCTTCGTTTTTCGGGAAAAAAGCCGCAATGGCTGTAATAAAGGTTTTGTCGCTCCGGTACGATTTGATGTAGTTATTGAGTTCGATGAACAGCTGCTTCGGGGTGGGCTTGTCTTTTTTAATGAGAAGATGAACAAGCGCCTGCATCCTGATCATATACAGGGCGGCCGACAGGCCTTTGCCCGATACGTCGGCAATGATGTAATAGAGGCCCTCATCCGTTTCAATCAGATCCACATAATCGCCACCTACATCTTTGGCCGTATTGGCGAAGGAGTGGATGTCGAGCCCTGCAAGCCGGGCTTTAGACGGGGGGAGAAGGCTCACCTGCAGTTCCTTGGCAAGGTCCATCTCCTGCTTAACGTCGAGTTTTTCGAGCAGTTCAAGCAGCAGTATCATTACCATGGCCGCGAAGGAGACGGTTAGCAGGGCGGTGGCAAAGAAACCGGAGTAGAGAAACTGAAGGGCGAATCCGGCAAGTGAAACCCCGAAAACAATGCGCCGGGTCGGGTTCAGCCGCATGCTCAGCGATTTGAACAGCCTGCCCGCTTTAACGTGAAGAGGTACAGGTTCGCCGGTTATCTCATCCACATCGCTGCCGATGGCATCTTTGTACAGCTCCATCAGGCGGTCGGTGTCGGCATGGAGTTCCCTCGAGAAACGCTCACGGGTCATATCGTCGGTGTATTCCCGGTAGAACGATTTGGTACTTTCGAGGGTCTCTTTAGTTTCGTTTTTTAAACTCATGCGGTCAGAACTGGAATTAAATTTGGCTGCTTCATAGTACGCATTGCCCGGGCAGAAGTTACTATGCTTATATTAAGCCTCAACATGGCCATTATGAAATACCCGATCCAATGAACAAACCGAAGCTTTTTTTACTCGACGGGCACGCGCTTGCTTACCGGTCCTATTTTGCGTTTATCAATGCCAATTTACGCAACTCGGAGGGAATTCCGACGGGTCCGGTACTCGGTTTTGCCAACACGGTGGTAAAATTGATTGAAACCGAAAAGCCGACCCATATTGCCGTGGCCTGGGACTCGCACGGACCGACTTTCCGCCATGACATGGATGTGAATTACAAGGCGAACCGCCCGCCACAGCCTGAAGACCTCCGTATTACGATTCCACTGATGAAGGAATTTCTGGAGAATCTCAACATTCAGAATCTTGAAAAACCGGGCTATGAAGCCGACGATATAATAGGTACGCTGGCCATAAATGCCGGCGGAGAGGGTGCCGAAGTTTTTATGGTAACGCCCGACAAAGACTTCATGCAGCTGGTGAACGATGGCATCAGGATGCTCAAGCCCCTGAATAACGGAGAAGGGTTCGAACTGATCGATGCATCGGGCGTGGAGAACTATTTCGGGGTGGGGCCCGACAAGGTTATTGATGTGCTTGCCATAATCGGAGATACATCCGACAATATTCCGGGTGTGCCGGGCATCGGCAAAAAGGGTGCCCCAGCCATTATCAGTGAATTCGGATCGCTGGAGGCGGCCATAGAAGCGGCTCCCGGCATAAAAAGCAAGCGTGTGAGAGAGGGGCTCATGAACAACGCCGATCAGGCCCGGTTGTCGCGGCAGATGATCGTGATTGAGACCAACGTTCCGGATACGGTTAGCTGGAAGGAGCTTACATGGCAGAGCCCCAAAGAGGAGGACACGCTTAAATTTCTGAGGCGGATGGAATTCAATTCGTTGGCCACCCGTCTTTTTGGCAGTAATACACCGCAACCAGCCGTACCCCGCAATGCACCCCACGGGCAGGCCGATCTGTTTTCGACGGGCGCAGACCAGCCGGCCACCGACGACAGCTTTGAGAGGCTGGATGACCGCGAGGTACAATACACCCTTATAAAAACGGCCGGGGAACTCAGTGCGCTGGCAGATAAACTTGCTGCTGCGCCGGTTATCAGTTTTGATACCGAGACCACAGGAACCGATCCCATGCTGGCAACGCTCATCGGCATATCGCTTTGCATCAGCAGAGGCGAGGCCTGGTACATTCAGGTTGGCGGGCAGGGGGTGCCTGTGGATGAGGCCATGGGCCTGCTCAAACCCGTTCTTCAGAATGAAATGACCGAGAAGGTAGCCCAGAATTTCAAATACGACTACATCATTCTTTACCGGAATGGCCTTGAGGTGAAGGGCCCGTTATTCGATACGATGGTAGCCGGTTACTTGATTGATGCAGCCCAGAAACTGAGCATGGATGCCCTGTCGAGAAAGTACCTCGGCTACGACCCTGTACCGATAGAATCACTCATTGGCAGCGGCCGTAAACAGCTTTCTATGGCCGATATTGAGCCTGAAAAAGTATCCGATTATGCCTGCGAAGACGCGGATGTTACGTTTCAGCTCTATGAAGTGCTGAGTGTACAACTCGAAAAAGACGGTCTGCTGGAAGTGGCCTCCGAGATTGAATTTCCGCTGATAAAAGTGCTGGCACATATGGAGATGGAAGGCATGGCCATCGATGAAAGCATTCTTGCCGGTTTTTCCGGACAACTCGGCCACGATATGCAGGAACTGGAACGGGAAATCTACAGCAAGGCGGGCGCTGAGTTCAACATCAATTCACCGCAGCAGCTGGGCGATATTCTGTTCAACAAACTAAAGCTTCCCTCAGGGAAGAAGACCAAAGGCGGGCAGTATTCTACCTCGGAGGATGTGCTTTCGGATCTGGCGGTTAAATACGAGTTGCCAGGGCTCATCCTCGATTACAGGTCGCTGAGCAAGCTGAAATCGACCTATGTTGATGCACTGCCGAAACTGACGCATCCCGAAACCGGGCGCATCCACACCAGTTTTAACCAGACGGTTGCTGCCACGGGCCGGCTGTCGTCGTCGTCGCCGAACCTGCAGAATATTCCGATCCGTACCGAGCGGGGCAGGGAGATACGGAAGGCGTTTATTGCCGAAAAGGGCTACAAACTGCTCGCTGCCGACTACTCGCAGATCGAACTCAGGGTGATCGCGTCGATCGCTAATGAAACAGCCATGAAAGCCGCATTTAACGACGGCGAAGACATCCACGCGCGAACAGCCAAAGAGATTTTCGGCCTGGAAACGATCGGCGAAGTTGACAGGGAGCATCGCCGTAAGGCCAAAGAGGTAAATTTCGGCATCCCCTACGGGGTGAGCGCCTTCGGCCTGTCGCAGCGGCTGGGAGTGAGCCGGGATGAGGGCAAGGCGGTGATTGAGGCCTATTTTGCACGTTTCCCGGAGATCAGAAAATACATCAGTGAAACCGTCGATTTTGCACGGCAGTACGGTTATGTTAAAACCCTGTCGGGCCGCCGGCGTTACATCCGCGACATCAATTCAGGCAATGTGAATGTGCGGGGATTTGCCGAGCGAACCGCTATCAATACCCCGATACAGGGTACTGCGGCCGACCTGATCAAGATTGCGATGATCCGGATTTTTAACCATCTGCGCCGTGAGGGCCTGAAAACCAGGATGGTTCTGCAGGTGCATGATGAACTGCTATTTGAAGTTCCCGAAGATGAGCTTGCTACGGTGCCGGATGTGATCAGGGACATTATGGAAAATGCCATGAATATCGGGGTACCGCTGCAGGTGGAGACGGGGATGGGGAGTAATTGGTTGGAGGCACACTGATTTTTGCAGAAGGCTTGTGGGAGAGGGCTAGAAGGGAGAGGGCTAGAAGGGAGAGGGCTAGAAGGGAGAGGGCTAGAGGCAGAAGGCAGA
>RECM01000239.1 GCA_007694035.1 Balneolaceae bacterium | reverse complement strand
ATCGTGGGCGGGTCGGCCCGGGCCTACAGCCCATCGGTGAGCCCGGACGCTTTCCCGGGCGAGTTCGCAACGCGTGAGGCGGGGTTTGAATCCGGGCTGATATCGGGGGGATTTGCCTCGGTAAACCTGCTGCGCAGCGACGGCAACGGGGGAGTGGAGCCCGTCAGCGAGTTGAGGGACTCCACCGGGGCCCCGGTACAGGTACTGCTGCGGTTCCTCATGGATCCGCTGGACTATGATGTGCTGCGCGAACCGGCGTCGCTGAGTCATCTGCCGGGGTACGTGAACCGGCCCGACACCATCGGCGTACCGTTGTACTACTACGATGAGCCCAGCGGGGACTGGCTGCTTTCCCCGGAGTTCGGCTGGCTGGAGAACGAGCAGGGGCCGATACCGCCGTCGGAGCTGAACCGTATCCGCGACGGGCAGTACGAAGAGCCGGTGTACGTGGCCGGCCGGGTGGACCACTTCACATTCTACAATCTTGACTACCCCGAGTCACGCGCCTGCCTGACCGGGCGCATCGTGGATCAGAACAGTAATGCGGTGAAGAAAGGCAAACTGATGTTCAGATCCATGCCTGGACAGGTTGGAAGGTCCTTTTATTCCAATACCGCGACCATCCACACCGATGATCAGGGATATTTTCGATATACAGGTCCCCGCAGTGAACGCAACAGCGGCGACGACTGGAACAACAACAACCGGATCGACACCTTTCATTCTCAGGCTGAGTATGCCGACAAAAATGCTTGCAGTGTCGCGATCTTTGATAATAATGGCAGCGGGTTTCGGATGCCGCAGTTTCCGGAGAGAGACGGCTGCGGCAATATCGGCACGATCAGGGTGAGCCTGAAGCAGGCAAAAAAGGAAAAATTCAGTATAACCTTTACAGACATCGAGCGCGACGGGCAGCCAGGCAGGCCGCTGTTTGTAGATCCAAGATCGGTGGCCGGTCAAAATTACGCCTATGCAACGCTTACCGACCTGCGTATACCCCTGATGAGCGATATATGGAACTGCGCATGCGACAACGGAACAACCACTCCCGATTGCAACCGGCTGAGCACCATCAGTGGCTCGGGAAAGGCATCCTTCGAAATACCCGTACTTCAACGCGATTCCAGCGACCCGGTTCAGCTTGATGAACGGCTTACAGGCATATTCTCTTACCGAAAAATGCGGCCCGATCTGGGGGAAGGTGCATACGAGTTTGCAGAATGTGCGTATCTGACCAAAACGAAACCTCCAAAAGATGGAGATGACCCCATTGTAATAGAGTGCGAGGTTGAAGAACGCGGACAACCGGTAATCGAAATTGTTCGAATAGAAGGGAACACTCCCGATTTACGCGATTTTCTGTACGATGAGATCGTTACGATCGAAGCATCCGGAACAAGTGTAAGTGGTGAGTCTATAGACGAACTTGACATGTTTTACTGGACTAACGCTCTGGAAACCCTGTTTATAGCATCCCGCCGGTTAGAGACGAGACCTGCAAATCAACTGTTCGGTACTGGCACAGACATCTCGATCAGGGCGCACGGCATCGACTACTATGGCTTCAAAGGCGATACCATAGCCACCGGATTCAGCGTGGCGGAAGTCTTGCTGATTGCAGAGGCCAGCCGATCGGCCATACCAACAGGTGATACTACCCGGGTAACGGCACAGGTGACCGGGGCGGTGAATATGGGGGTGCAATGGCAATCGCTCACCCCGCAGGTGGCCAGCGTAAGCAACCAGGGAGTTGTTACAGCAAATGAGCCGGGCATCGCCATCATCCGGGCTCAAAGTAATGCCGACAACAGGGTAAGTTCCAGTGTCGAAATTGATGTGATAAATCTTGTGGCCGATTTTACGGTTGATCCGGCGGCGGGAGACAGTCTGACTCAGTTCCAGTTTGACGCTTCAGTCTCGGTCGGAAATATTACCTCATACGATTGGGACTTTGGGGATGGCAACACGGCAAGTGGTATCTCAACCAGCCATATCTATGGTGCGTCAGGGGTCTACAATGTCACGCTGTCCTTGACCGGCGATCCGGGGCTTACTACTTCACGCAGCCGGGTGATATCGACAACCGGACAACCATTGGTGGTTATATTGGCAAATCCCACGGTGGGAACCGTACCGCTTGAGGTGCAGTTCGACGGTTCCGGTTCTGTATCACCATCGGGAACCATTGAAAGCTTTGCCTGGGATTTCGGTGACGGTATAACCGGTTCTGACGCCGTGATTTCTCACACTTACCAGAATTCGGGCACCTATCAGGCCCGTCTGACGGTAACCGATGACGGAGCTAATGTGGCGGCAGACAGTGTGGAAATCCGTGTCGTGGCGCCTCCGGTTGCCAGTTTTATAGCAACGCCGGAAAGCGGGGAACCTCCGCTGCTGGTCAGCGTCGATGCCTCGGGCTCTGTGCCCGGTGAGGGATTTATTACCCGATACATTTGGGATTTCGGCGATGGGAACATCATTGAGGATGGCGATACCACGGCAACGCATCTCTATACAGACCCTGGATTTTATACCATCCGCCTGACCATTGAAACCAATCTGGGTTTGCAGGCATTCGCCGAAAGAGAAATAAATTTGGGCTGTGACAACATATTCACTGGTAATATAACGGTTACAAATATAGATCAACTATTCATGCTTCAGAGTATTTGCCAGATCAATGGCAATTTGAGCATTCAAGGTCTGAATGAACTGACCAGTCTCACTGGTTTTGACAATTTGATTGAAGTAACAGGATCCCTTTCCATATCGCTAAATCCGAATCTGGCAACAATATCCGGTTTTAATCGATTGCAGAAGATAGGAGGGGCGTTATTCTTTGATTTTAATAATTCACTAACCGGAATTTCCGGTTTCACTGAACTGAGTGAAGTGGTGCGGTCTATAACCATTCAAGGCAATAATATGCTGGGTCAACTGCCCTTCTTCGGAGCGCTTACAGGGGCCCAGTCTCTGAATATTTTGAACAACTTCATAGAGTCAATCCCGGAATTCCCGATACTCAGCAATGTACCTGACGGAGTTTTTATAGCTCAGAATCCGAATCTCAAGAAGATTACAGGTTTTGGAGAATTAACCGGCTATATCAATCAGTTCCGTGTAAACGACAATGCAAGCCTCGAAGTGATTGATGCATTTCACAATCTTACCGGTTTGGGGGATTTTCGTGTCGAAGACAACGCGGGTCTGCTTGAGATATCCGGTTTTAACAAGGTGAGCAGTATACCAGCGAATCTGAGAATTTTGAACAGTTCTCAGTTATCTGAAGTAAATGCATTTGAAATACTTGATGAAGTAAGGGGCCAGTTTATTTTCAATAATACAAACTACTCTGCGTGCAATATCCTGGATATCTATTTCAGGATTCTCGATAATCGGGGTTTTGGTACATTTGGAATTTCCATTGCCGGCAATCCGGATACCGGCGGGGGTGTTACTATTCAGACACAAGAGCAAATGGATGCCATGAATGGTGTATGTCTGATCAACGGATCCCTGACATTGGCTACCCAATTGACCGATGTTACCGGTCTGGATCAGATTCGAAGGGTAAACGGGCCACTTACCATTCAGAATAATCCGAATATAACCAACCTTGGTTTCCTTTCCGGTCTTCGTCAGGCAGGAGCCTTGTCGCAGGGTGGTATCTTAATCCGTGGAAATGCAAGTCTGCAGTCTTTAACTGGTCTTGAGGCTTTACGCAATACCAATGGAATAACCATTTGGGATCAGCCACTTATTGAAACTATCGCACCTTTATCCGGCCTTACGCAATTGAGTAGCGGCATCACTATACGCGAGACGGGTATTATAAGTCTGCAGGAAATTCAGTTCCAGTATGTTTCAGGCACAAATGCGGCGATTACAATACAGGACAATCCGGCGCTTATCAATATTGATGTATTGGCCGCGTTTGAGGCGGTAGGCCAGGTAACTATCATTAACAATCCGGTACTAGAGTCGATTCTTGGGCTTCAGAACGTTGTAACCACTTCCGGAAATGTTACACTCCGCAACAACCCGTCGCTCACTTCCCTGGAAGGCCTACATAATTTGCAAAGCATGTCTCCGAGTTTTGCACTTATCCTTGAAAATAACGGGATTACCGATTTGTCTGACTTGGGGAATCTGCAATCAGCCGGAATCATCAGAATTGAGAATTCGCCGGTAATTGAAAATCTTGACGGACTGATAAATCTGACATCAGCCCGTCGAATTATTATCATGAACAGCGGAGTATCCAATCTCGATGGGTTGAGTAGCCTGAGCGGAAACCTGTTGAGTATATTTCTGGAAAACCTGTCCAATCTTACAAGTATTTCAGGGCTGTCGGGAATTGACGAGGTCAGTTCACTGGTCACAATCAGTGGAAATCCACAGCTGAACAGCCTGGACGGTCTGCAAAATATATCCCGGATCGGTCTCTCCAATACGACCGGAGTGCTGACCATACTGAACAATGCTGCATTACAAAATATAGACGGTCTGTCCGGTTTGAC
>RECM01000226.1 GCA_007694035.1 Balneolaceae bacterium | reverse complement strand
CCACTTCGTGATTTTGAGCGACGCAACAACCCAAATCTGAATGTTTCAGAAGTAGGTTTTATCCGTAGCCACGACGGATTTTACTTCGTAACTGCACCCGGCTTTGTAAATGTTTATGTTATGCAGCCGCGCGAAGGCGAGTTACGATCAGTAAAACGTATCAAAATCGATGAGAACGGTATTCAAAGTCCGGCATTTAACCAGAGAAATCCGGTTATTCAGCTGCTCGACGGAACCGGACGCTCCTTTGATTTGACGAAAGACGGAATTATTTAAAAACCATTTAAACTGTTTGAACTATGACTTACCCAAATCGTTTTAGTATTACGGTTTTATCTTTCGTTTTTCTGATCGGTTTGAGCATGAATACCCAGGCTCAAGTCCAGTCCGATTACGAGATAAAACAGAATTTCGACCGTGAGTACGCCGAAGTGTACGAAGGTCTTAAAACAGCAACCACCTCTGCAGAAGTACAGGAACTGCTCGACAAGATTGACCAGATGGGTGCTACCTATGGGGAGCACCGTGATCTGCTGAACCGGCTGTTACATCCGGCAACCCTCACAAGTACACTCAACCGGCTGCGTGATGTAACCCAGACCAGTTACAATTACGTAATTCGTATCGAGCAACAGGCGAATAATGTGATGGAACTTGAACGTCAGCTGGCAGAACTATCCGAACAGGTTCAGCTGAATCTGGTTCAGGCCGACTCACTGCGTACCGAACTGGATCGAATGACCCGCTCACGCAACGCCAACGCCGCAGCTGCCCGTCAGCTCCGCGAACAGCTTCGCGAACGCGATGAACTGATCCTGGCTATGGTCGATTCCGTATTTGTAAGCTACGACAGGCTGGAACTGGCTTCCCTCAGCCGTGCTGAGCGTGAAGAACTGGGCCTGCGTGTAGATGTTGAGAATGTTCTTGGCCATATCAATTCTGTTGTCGAAGGAAACATCAGCTTTATCGATACGAATACACAACTTTCGGCCGCAGATTTTCTGCGTTTGAAAGCGGTTCAGGTCGAATTTGAAAAAGTATGGACCAATATCGGGCCCAAGCTTGCAATGATCTATACTCCCTCGGCACAGCGTGAAAACAGGCTCACCGAAATCAACGAAGGCATCGATCGCTGGCGTCAGCGTGTGGGCCAGTCGGTCTGGAGATCTCTCGCTGCTGCATTCGAAAGCCGCAACATTCAAGTGGCATCCTTTAATGATCCGGTCAGCTTCTACACTGCTTTGAACAACTATGTTGACTCTGCTATTTCAAGGGTTGAGGCAAGTGGCGGAAGCGATGAAGAGTTGCAGGCTTATGAACGCTTTGCCAATGTGTGGCACAACGACATCAAGGTTAACTGGCAGCGATTCCTGATTGATAGTGAAATTCTTACCTACGAGAATATCGCGACCATCGACCGCAAGCTCGCCAACTGGAATGTCCAGGCCCAGCCAACATCCGCGTTATCGTGGATACTGATTGGAATTCTCGGGCTTATCGTAATTGTGCTGATCGTAGTACTTGTTGCCCAGCGTAAAAAAACAACACCGGTCAAAAAATAACTTAAAGCTGTTGTAAGGTTAAAACCCTTTACCAGATATACTTTCCCGTGCCGGCTCCTTATTTGGGAGCCGGCTTTTTTTCGCCGATGTTTGGGGTAATGCCCTGCGCCAACGTCCGCACTAACGTCCGCCACCAACGTCCGCCACCAACGTCTGGACATCCTCGTCTGCACATCCCCGATTGCACACCACGATTGCACATCCACGATTGCACATCCACGATTGGACACCACGATTGGACATCCACAACTGGACATCCACGATTGGACATCAACGTCTGGACATCAACGACTTGGACATCAACGACTTGGACATCAACGACTGGTCATCAACGTCTGGAGCAGCTTCTAGACCAGCGCGGAACTCTTGCGGATAACCCATTCGGCAGTTAGCAGAGCAATGAGCAGTACGAACCAGAGGGGCGACTGGTATAACGGAGTTTCGGATATGAATTCCGTGGTAACAACTTCAAGAACATTAAGGTCTTGCAGTATTGAGGGTAAGCGGTCTGCTTCGTCATATGTTATGAAGGTACCCCCGGTCTGACCAGCAATCCAGGCCAGCAGGTCATCATTGCGGCGTGTGTCGATGAACTCGATATTGGTTTCACTCACATTGAAGGAACCTGACTGTTCATCAAGCCTGGCACTTCCTTTTCGTGCAGTTGCCTCAAAACGATAAGTACCGGCCGGCATGGTAGGTATCTGCAATTCGTAGCGACCCAGGCCTCGGTTTGTCATAGTATAGGTTCCCGGCTGCCTGTCGGGTTTGGTCACAGTTAACTCGATGATGGCGTCGGACTCTGGGTCACCGCTCTCATTTCGCAGGGTTGCTTCAAACCGTATCTGTTCGTTTTCGTCAAATACAGGCCTTACCGGCGCAATGGTCAACAGCCGGTTGTCTGGCTCATTTGATGTCCACCTGACCAGGTTACTGAGCAGTGCCGATATATATTCACGGTGTTCCTGGTTAGTGCTCTGAAACCACCGGTACAGTTCAAAAGCATTCACCTGCGATATACGCCGGTTTCCGATAGTACGCAATGTGATCACGGGCGCTTCTGTTTCCTGGCTTCTCAATCGGGCCCTGAAAAGTTCTGTTCCGCCTATTGCCGGCTCGATGCCCGAAACAGGTGCTTTAAGCAGGGGTGTGCGCGTCAGGTCAGTAAGAGGCAACTCCATTACCGGATGATTGCTATGCTGCTCTACAGCGAGCAGCTGGATGCCTGTAATGCCCACCGATCTGTTTGTAATAATTGGGAGCCTGTTTCCAAGTTCACGCGTAAGTTCAGCGTTGTCTGACCCCGGGGTTGTAAACAGTAAAACGGGCAGCTCTTCAATCATAGGCTGTATTGCATTTTTAATGGATCCGGGCAAATTACGGTTAGGATACCCGTGAAGAACCAGCAGATCAACTGTATCGGGCCTGTTTGTTAGGGCACCACCATGGAAATTATCACCCCTGTACCAGTTCAGCATGGCAGGACTTACATTCTGGTCTGTTGCAAGAAGATGTCGGAAGGCGCTTACGTCGGGGTGAATTTCAAATGCGATATGTAAAACCCGCAACTGGTCGTCGAGAACATTGATGGTTCCACTGGCCCGGTTGTTGGCAGTTGTAAATTCCCCGGGGAGTTCCGGCACAAAAATTTCATACCGCTGTAGCCCGGTTTCAGCCAGCTCGGTATTGAACTGTACACGATGAACACTTCGTGTAGTTGTTGTTGATACTGTCTGCCGGTCGATTACATTGCCATCTTTTCTCAGCTGAATTTCAAATGAGGTGTCGGGGAAACCGTCATTCAGTATCTCGGCGGTAATCGGTGTTTCTGTGTTTTTGTAACCGACATCGTTCAAATTGATATTTCTTACAACCAGGTCGCGCATGCTCGTGGTATCGCCGAGGCCCACTGTTATTACAGGAATGCCAAGCTGTGATGCGATATTCGATGGATTACGTCCGCGATTGTAGATACCGTCAGAAAAAAGGACAATGGCTTTCAGGTCGGGTTCGGACTGAACAATACCCGATAATGCAAGATTTATGTCTGTTGATGTGCCTTCCAGATCGGGTTCGGTACCCGTCAGACGAAACAGCTCATTGTCGAATCCATAAATACGGTAACTCACATCCAATGTATCACCAAGGTTAACAGCCTGGCGGGCCTGACGGTAGCTGTTTTCACCGTCATATTCACCCCTGATCACCGTTACACTTTTACTGTTGTCAAGCAGTACTCCGATAGCCGGTTTATCAATCAGCACGTTTGTTTTGCGAATCACCGGATTGAACAGAAGCAGGATGAGCAGGATAAGTGCTGATCCTCTGACGATGCTCAGCAACCACATCCGGTATGGTGATAACACCTCATTGTCACGGTAGGTCCACCATGAGAATAAGATGGCCGCAACGAGGGACAGAAGCAGCAGGAGAATCTGTTCCGGTGTGTCGATCCCTCTTGGCATTATGGTGTCGGGTCAGGGTTAATATTAACCGGAATGATCCAGCAATTGACGAATCAGCACCTCTGTCGTAAACCCTTCGGCCTCCGCTGCGTAGTTATTTACAATTCTGTGGCGTAATACGGGAATGGCAAGGCTGCGAATATCCTCTTCTGTTACATTGAAGCGGCCCTTTGACAGGGCTCTTGTTTTACCACCCAGAATGAGATATTGCGATGCCCTGGGCCCGGCTCCCCAGGTGATGTATTGCTTGATGAATTCCGGTGTATTATTGTTTGCCGGCCTGGTCATATTCACCAGTCTTACCGCATAATTGAGAACGTTTTCAGGAACGGGAACTTCACGGGTCAGAGCCTGATAATCTACGATCTGATCGGCTGTGAGTATCTGCCGGACCTCGGTAATGTTGGCAGATGTAGTACGGCTTACAATATCCATCTCTTCGTCGAACGATGGGTAATCGAGCCAGAGATTGAACATGAAACGGTCGAGCTGCGCTTCAGGCAGGGGGTAGGTACCTTCCTGCTCAATCGGATTCTGTGTGGCCAGAACAAAAAACGGTTTGTCAAGCTTGTATGTGGTTCCTGCGGCCGTAACATGGTGCTCCTGCATCGCTTCCAGCAGGGCTGCCTGTGTTTTTGGAGGTGTACGGTTTATTTCGTCGGCGAGAATAATATTGGCAAAAATCGGGCCCTTGAAAAATTTGAACTTTTTGTGGCCGGTCTGCATATCCTCTTCAATAATCTCGGTACCGGTAATGTCGCCGGGCATAAGGTCGGGTGTGAACTGTATGCGACTGAAATTCAGGTTCAGTGTTTCAGACAGGGTTCGGATAAGCAGGGTTTTTGCAAGGCCGGGAACACCCACAAGTACACAATGCCCCTTCGAAAACAGGGATATGAGCAGCTGATCCACTATATCCTGCTGACCCACAACGATTTTGGCTATTTCGGTTCTTAGCTCGTTGAAGTGCGTATAGAAGTCAGCAGCCGTATTCTCGGTGGTTTTGGTGGTACTCTCCATAGGTTGTTCAGATCCGCTCATCGGCTTGCATAAGGATTGGTGATTTTATACTCAACATAAATATCTTCGCGCAACCTGGATAACCATTTGGCAAGTTCCCAGGTCTGTTTCTGGTTCAGTGCTATCCGTTCTATGAGATCATAATCCTGAACCAGATTGGCCTTGTGCTCGGGTACCCTGTTCAGAAGTTTAACTATTCTAAAGGCACGTTTTCTGTCACCATCAATATTGAAGGCGCGCGGCGGGCTGACGTCTCCCGGCTGATCAAGCAATAATACTAACCGGTAAAGTGCTGGGTCGAGCTGGCTCATTATTATTCTGCGTTCACCAGTTTGCGGATTGATCAGACGTCCGCCGGCGGGGGCGGTCATTTTGTCGTCCGAATGGCGCCGGGCCAGTGCGCTGAAGTTAGCACCATGGGTAATAACACTGTCGCGAAGGGTTTCAAGCAGGTTAATTGAGAAATCTTCGTCAAGCTGATCACTTGATACCTGAACCAGGATGTGATTGGTTTCAATTCTGTCGCCAACACGCCTGTTCAGGCGAATTACATGGAAACCGAATTCGGTCTCTACCACCTCCGATATACCTCCGGGCTGCAGTGCTGCAGCGGCAGCCGCGAACTCGGCCACAAGGTCACTCATCGGCATCATTGGCAGCAAACCGCCGTCGGGGCCTGATGGACCGTCGCTGTATTTCCGGGCCAGTTCCTCAATCGCAGCACCGTGATTAACTATGGAATCGCGCAGGGCTACCGCCTTGTTGTAGGCCAGGTTTCGGGCTTCGGCAAGAGGAGGCGGTATGGAAACAATCTGAGCCAGTTCCACAGTTTCTGGTATCATGGGAAGGGAATCGGTGGGTATAGTATTGAAAAACTCCACAACTTCGGGGCGGGTAATCCTGATTTTCGACCGCTGCATTTCACGCAGGCGCTCTACCATTATCTCCTGCCTGAACTGGCTCCGGTATTCCTGGCGGATCTGGGGAATGCTCCGGCCCATCATGTTTTCAAGCTCCGTTTCACTTCCAAGCTGCTGCACAAGCTGACGAATACGTTGATCGAGCTGACGGTTAACCATATCGTCGCTAACCACGATGGAGTCAATCTTTGCCTGTTCGAACATCACGAAATTATCGACCATCGACTCGAGCATCTCATACCAGAGGCTTTCCGTATAGGGTACCTGCTGGTTGACCGATAGAAATTCCCGCAACCGGTCGTCGACCTCCGATTTCAGGATTATGTTCTGGTTAACAACAGCAACAATCTGATCGGATATCCGGGGTTGTTGTGCATTTACAGTGCCTGCAAAGATGATGGCCGCCAGTAGAGGCAAAACCAGGCGTATTGAGGTTCGCAATGTTAGCTTGTTTATCATTTACTGTTTTGTGAGGTTAATGTCCGGAAGATGAATCTCTTTATTGGCCTGAGCCCGTCTGATTATCTGTTGTTCATAGGATGTAACCAGCCTGCGTTTTTTATCGAGCAACAGCCAGTCTTCAACCTGATCCAATACCCAGGTGAGGTCGGGCAATTCGCCTTCACTCTTCCTTTCTATCAGTTGAACGAATTGATAACGTGTTCCTATCCGTTGTATTGGGGAAATTTCATTAATACCCATTCTTCGAATAAACTGGTCAAGAGGCGGCGCATTCTGCAGGCTGAGCGAAAGGGGATGGAATACGGTTGCGTCGCGCAGCGCATTCTGTTTGTTTACAGCATAGCGCTCAACCACATTGTCCCAGCTGATGCCTCTGAGAAGGTCCTGCCGGGCATTCTCGGCATCCTCCATACTGGCTGCTATCAGGTGTCGGAATCGTACATGCGGCTCATCCAGTTTAAACTGTTCTTTATGGGTTTCATAATATGCAACTGCTTCCTGCCGTGTAACCTGTATGTCGCGCGACTGGCTTATCATGTGATCGAGCAGCGATTGTGTGAGAATATCCTTTTTTGAAGCATTTATTTTACTTTCAACAGCAGGATTGTTTTCGAGGCCAAGACGTATGGCCTCCTGATGAAGCAGCTCGCGGCGTATCCAGTTATTTCTGAAATTCTCGAGTGCCTTCAGTGAATCCTGCTCCAGTAAAATGGAGGGAATCTGATACAATGCCTCGTTCAGATACAATCTGGTGTCACCCACCCGGGCAATAACCTCATCAGTGGTTTCAGTGATTACAGGTTTGCACGATAAAAGCAAACCCGTAATCATGACAACGAAGAATACGATTTTATAAGCGTTCAGAAGCAATTTCCTGAAGTTTTTCGGGATATGGTTTAACGGAATATCGCTGTCTGAGTGCCTGAAGCCATTCCTGCTCACGAATCGGCTGGTAATCGGATACCAGCCGGTGGTAAGCTTCTTCGAAGGTCATCTGCCGGGGCTCATGTATGGTTTGAAGCAACAGAAGGTTACGCCGTGCACGGTAAGTATAGGTCTCGGTATATTCGCCTTCACCAAGATCGGCAAGCAGTGTAAGGGGGTGCTCATCCAGATTGGTTACCAGATCCCGGCGGATTGTGAGGCCCTGTATTTGTCCGATCAGGCTGTCGACCGGAACACCACTCTCAAACATTGTAATACCCTTGTTGATCGTTGAATCATGTGCGGCAGAAAACCGGTAAAATTCGTATCGGCGTTCGAATCTGTAGCGATCTGTATCTTCCTCAAAAAGCCGTTGCAGAGAGGATGTGTCGATAGCAGCATAGTTCCAGACTGAATCCTCTGTGATCTTGAACACCACCAGCCCGTCAAGATACTGGGTACTCAGGCGGGCAAATTCAGGGAACTGCCGCTTTGTGATGTCAAGTACATGGGCTTCCGTTTTGGCATCGGCAAATTCATCAGCAAGGCTGTGTCGGTAGATGGGTGTCTGTTCCTGCTCCCAGCGACCTTCGAGCCAGGTAAAGTAATCCGAAACGGTGTAGGTGGTGCCATCAATAGAAAAGAAGGGTTTATTTTTAAAGCCTTCTTCCCATTCCAGGTTATGGAATGAAACACCAGGTGTTCCGGTCACCTTATTGGAAATTTCAGCCCTGGCTTCGGTATTGAAAACGGCTTTGCCCGCTGCTTTTACCTGTTGAAGGGCCGTTCCCCTGGTATTCCGGAAACGGGGGAGATTCCGGAGCGTTTCTTCCAGCTCGGAACGCAGCTGAGCGTCGTCCTGGTAGGTTTTGATGGAGTCAAGTTTTACCAGGTGTACACCGTACTCGCTTTGGAAAGCACTGGTAATTTCGCCCGGTTGGTTCAGCGCCATTATTGTAGAATCGAATATGGCAGCATACTGGCCCTGTTGTATCCATCCGATCTGGCCATCGCGCTGAATGGATGACTGGTCTGCGGAGTGCTCTCTTACCATGTCAGCCCACGAAGCCCCGCCAATCAGTTGCTGCTCCACCTCTCTTGCGCGATTAAGTGTTACCTCGGCATCCCCGTCACCCGCGAAATAGATATGCGAGAACAGCTTTTCGGGTTCCCTTTCCCTGCGTTCTTTCACATAGAGCATGTGATAGCCAAACTGGGTCATGAACGGCATGGAAACGTCATTGACCGGCGTCGAATAGGCAACATCCTCGAACTCTTTTACGGTTCGTCCCGCACTGAAAAAGCCGATATCGCCACCCATACTCCGGCCACGGTCTGAACTCGAGTATTCAAGGGAGAGCTCGTCAAAATCCTCACCGGCCAGAAAACGCTCCCGGGCCTCCATCAGATTGTTCCAGGCGTTGAGTGTGTCGTGCGGAGACGGATGCTGGTCGACCCTGATAAGGATGTGGGATACATGTATCTGTTCAAAAGCCCGCTCGTAGAGTTCCTGAAGAAGCTCATCCTTGATCTTGTTCTCCATCCAGTAAGGGTATACTGACTGCATTTCATACTGGTTTAACTCGGATGTGATGTCTTCATCTTCAAAATACCCGGCATCTCTGGCTGCCGCAAGTTTGGCAAGGTAATCGAGATACAGATCCAGAAAACCGGTGAGTTCTTCAATGTCTATTGCGTCTTCAGTTTCGTTTCCGACAGGGTTACGTTGATAATTCCGCATCAGCTCCTGCCATGAAACGGTTTCCCCGTTCACCTCGCCAACTGTAATTGACTGGTCTGAATCGGATGTGCCTTTTACCAGGGCACATGAAGTGAGGGTAAGAAATGAAAAAGCCAGCAGTATGGCTGCTTTGAATATTCTGCCTTCCATGAATAATCTTTGATTATTGGGTTAATGGGAAAAGTTTTTAGCTGGGTAAAATACGAACTGCTGTCATTTATAAATAATGACACTTTCTGAACGATCATCACTTGTCATTAGTATGAAATCGGTGCACCGGCCCGGTCGCAGTAATGCTGTTCCCGACTTCAGTTGACCTGTTGCAGCCGGCTCAGTAAAGCACGCCGGCTATGGTTGCCGTCATCATATTTGCCAGGGTACCGGCAACTACAGCCTTGATTCCAAACTGGGCGAGTTCACTTTTGCGCGAAGGTGCCAGCCCGCCAATACCGCCTATCTGGATGGCTATGGATGCGAAATTGGCAAAACCACAGAGCGCGAATGTAGCCATGAATATGGTTTTTTCGGTCAGGGTCTGTTCAAGCACAAGCTGAGACAAATCGATGTAGGCGATAAATTCGGTGAGTACCACCTTGGTACCGATCAGTGAACCAACCTGCAGTGCATCTTCCCAGGGTATGCCGATGATGAAGGCCAGGGGCATAAAAATATACCCGAGCAGGGTCTGGATTGAAAGATCAAAATCGGGTGCAATGGCAGTAAGCCCGGTGATGTCGCCAACCCAGCCGAGCATGCTGTTGAACATGGCCAGAATGGCGATGAAGGCCAGCAGCATGGCACCCACGTTCAATGCGAGCCGGAGGCCTTCGGCAGCACCGCTCGCCGCGGCATCAATACCGTTGGCATCCTTCTGTTCAACCTCGATCTTCACCTCACCGGCAGTTACCGGAGTGCCCGTTTCGGGATAGAGTATTTTGGCAATTACCAGCGCCGCCGGTGCCGCCATCACGCTTGCACCAAGCAGGTGCTCGGCAAACAGCTGCCGCCCGACCTCGAGGGCAAGATCATGCGACTGCGCATAGGAATCGCCCAGCATCTGGATGTAGGCCGCCATTATACCGCCGGCAATCGTGGCCATACCGCCGGTCATAACCGCAAGCAGCTCCGATTTGGTCATTTTCTCGATGTACGGCTTGATGATAAGCGGTGCCTCTGTCTGCCCGACAAAAATGTTGGCAATAACCGATAACGACTCCGCTCCGGATATTCCCATCAGTTTCTGCATTCCCCGGGCCATAATCTTAACCACAAACTGCAGAATACCATAATGGTACAGAATGGTGGTTATGGATGCGAAAAAAACGATGGTGGGCAGAATCTGAAAAGCAAAGAAAAAGCCAAGGCTGCCATCCTGGCCGGGGCTGAGGGCAAGGTCGCCGAAGATAAACCGCGCACCCTCAATAGTGAAATCGAGCAATCGCACAAACAGCGATGAAAGAAAACTGAAGGCTTCTTTTGGCCAGCCGAGCGGGGCAAAAAATTCGGCCATATAGCGCCCCTTCAATATGAAGAGGGCCAGTGTAACCTGAATGCCGATGCCAATACCTACAAGCCGCCAGCTTACGGCACGCCTGTTATTGCTGAAGGCAAGTGCCAGCCCGATAAGGAAGGCCATTCCCAACAGTCCACGTAATAAATCCATTAGTCAGTTTTCTGGTTCTGATTTCTGTTCTGTTTCTTTCTTTACGGCCCGAATCGATTCAAGTGGTGTTCCCCTGCGCTTGTCAAGCGGCGGGCGGAAACACTGCCTGGCCCGCGGTTCGTACGCATTGGCTTCACCAACAAGTATTCGGCTGCTGCTTTCTACTATACGCTGTGAGAAATTGGCAATCATACCGCTTTCGGCACAGATGGCATGCAGCTTGGTCACATATTCGGCTACTGCCATCAGGTGGGGCATAGGCTCGAAAGGCCGGCCCATATAATCCATATCAAGACCGGCAATGATAACTCTTTTTCCGCTGTTGGCAAGATCGGTTGCCACATCAACCATTCTGTTGTCGAAAAACTGCGCCTCATCGATGCATACTACACGGGCGCTTCCGGCCAGAAGTATGATCTGATCGGCCGTTTCAGCTACGGTTCCGGGAAGCGCGTTTTCATTGTGCGATACCACCATCTGCTCATGGTAGCGCCTGTCGATGGCCGGTTTTACAACTATGACGCGCTGACCTGCAATCTGCGCCCGCCGGGCACGCCTTATAAGTTCTTCTGTCTTTCCGCTGAACATACCACCGCAGATCACTTCAATCCATCCTGCATTGGTTGCATGGATTATTGGCTCATCAAACATGGTTGAAAGATTTTGTCAGCATGGGTGTTTCTCGTCCGAAGATGTTTTGCTGAAACTGAAATGAGTGAATAAACAGAATGCTGAAAATAGGAGAATCCACCCTTAAAAACACATCCCGGGTTCAACTCGGCTATTCTTTTATAAGAGGCGGGTATTTGCGCTGTTCTGCTGTGTAAACTGCGGCATCATATATATTTTACATATACAGATCATATTCATAATTTCAGGGTATGAAAAAGTTTGTATTGCGCCGGGACGACACCGGGCACACCGCTGCCGATTTTACCATTCCATACGCCGATTTGCTGAATGAACAACAGCTCGAAGCGGTAATGTTCGACCGCGGGGCAGCTCTTGTGATTGCAGGCGCGGGTACCGGTAAAACCCGCACACTTGTGTACAGGGTGTCGCGGCTTATAGAATCGGGAGCCGATCCTTCATCCATACTTCTGCTCACATTTACCCGCAGGGCATCGCGAGAAATGCTCGACAGGGCATCCGCCATTCTCGATGCCCGCTGCCACCGTATACGCGGGGGCACCTTTCACTACTATTGCAATACGATTCTGCACAGATATTCAACCCGGCTTGGCTTCCCGGAAAATTTCACCATTATCGATACATCCGATGCCCTCGATGTTCTGCAGCTGCTGCGAACGGAGTTGAAATTCAATAAACTGAGCCAGCGCTTTCCAAACAAAAATACCCTGCTTAGCATCATAAGTACGGCGGTTAACCGGCGCATGACGCTGCATGAGGTGGTTGACAGCCGCTTCGAACAGTTTCTGGTGCATATCGAACGGATTGAACAGCTGGCAGAGGTGTACAGCCGCTATAAACACCAGAACAAGGTGATGGACTTCGACGATCTGCTGGTTTATACACTTAAGCTGCTTCAGACCGATGCCGATGTAAGAAATGACGTTGCGGCGGCGAACCGCTATGTGCTTGTTGACGAGTATCAGGATACCAACGCCCTGCAGGCCGATCTGGTGAACCTTTTTAGCTCGGTGCACCGGAATGTGATGGCCGTGGGCGACGATGCACAGAGTATTTATGCCTTCAGGGGTGCCGATCACAGGAATATCATGCAATTCCCCGGTATCTACCCGGAAACGAAAATCATCACACTTGAGCAGAATTACCGGTCTGTAGGCAATGTGCTCACCCTGGCCAATAATGTGCTGGAGCATGCAAAGCAGAAATACGAAAAAAAGCTGTTTACACAAAGAGAAGAAGGGGAGCTGCCTGCGCTGGTCCGTGCCTCGGATGAACGTGAGCAGTCGCGGTTTATCGCTCAGATGGTGCTGAACCTGCGTGAACAGGAACTTTCCCTGAACGATGTGGCCGTACTTTTCAGAAACAGCCGCGATTCATTCGATCTTGAAATAGAGCTCGGAAAAAGGAAAATCCCCTATGTGAAGTACGGCGGCCAGAAATTTTCTGAAGCGGCCCATATCAAAGACGTACTGGCCCACCTCAGGGTTGTGGTGAATATGGATGATGCCATTGCATGGAACCGGATTCTCACCCTGGTCGAGGGGATCGGCCCCAAAACCGCGGGCGAACTGATTGACTGGATCAACATAAACCGGAATACCGATCAGATTCTTGAGTCGGGAATTATATCGGGCAAGTACCGCGAAAACCTGTCGAAGTTGTTTGCCCTGCTGCATTCTATACGCGGTGACGATATCTCCCCGGCTGAGGCCGTGGATCGCATTCTTGCGTATTACAAACCCGTGTGTGAGAAAAAATTTGACGACTACCCCAAACGGCTGAAAGATCTGGAATCATTCTCGGGCATTTGCATCAACTTCACACGGTACCAGCAAATTCTCGACGACCTTGTGCTCGATCCGATCGAAGCTACCGTGGTCGGTTCGGAACCCGGCAAAAAAGATGAAGAACCCCTTGTGCTGAGCACCATCCACTCGGCAAAAGGGCTGGAGTGGGAACACGTTTTTATCATTCAATGCCTTGATGGCGTTATCCCAAGCGGATATGCCCTGGAGCTGGATGAGGACCTGGATGAAGAACTCCGGTTGCTGTACGTGGCTGTTACCAGGGCCAGGGAACAGCTCTACATTACATATCCCGTTCTGCAGCAATCGGTATATGGCGAATTTTTTACCAAACCATCCCGGTTTATCGATACCATCAGCGATAAAATTCTGGAGCCCTGGATGCTGGTCGAAGAAAAGGAGCCCCCCATGCTGCCCGGTGATGACCGGAAAATGCTGCCTGAATAATTTATTCCTGTTAAGGCCTACTTGGCCTTGCCCTTGAGGCGCCTGTTCTGCCGGTACATGTCGTAAATAAGCCAGATAATGGGAAAAGGGGGGATGAAAATACTCAGAACAATCTTCAGGTTCGGGTTTTTAGAATGTTTCTGATCGGCCAGGCCCGATATTCCAGCTATCCAGAACACAAAACAGAAAAAAACGAATATCAGGATCAAAATGGACCCGATGAATCCGTAGTCCATATATAGGTTCTGTATCATAAGTGGGATCCGGATGTCAAAGTCGTCAAATATTTCCGTAGATTTCAACCCAAAATAAGCCATTAACACGGAATACAAAAGAACATGTTGCCAGTAGTAGCCATTGTGGGAAGACCAAATGTGGGTAAGTCCACTCTATTTAACAGGTTGATAGGCCAGCGTGTGGCAATCGTTCACGATGAGTCAGGGGTAACGCGCGACCGTCACTACGGTGAATCATTCTGGAATGGCAGAACCTTCAATGTTATCGATACCGGTGGTTACGTACCCGACAATCCGGATGTGATGCTGGCAGGAATCAGGGAACAGGTGCATATCGCCCTTGAAGAATCAGATGTTATACTGTTCCTGGTGGATGTGGAACATGGCCTGATCGATCTCGATACCCATGTGGCCGACATCCTGCGCAAGCAGAAAAAGCCTGTTATTGTTGTGGCGAACAAGGCCGACAACGAGGAGAGAAGATGGAATTCCTCCTCTTTTTACAGTCTTGGTTTCGAAGACCTTTTTCCGGTGTCATCGGTGAGCGGTATGGGCACCGGCGAACTTATGGATCGTTTGGTAGAGCTGTTGCCTGAAGATGTGCCCGAGGAAGAGGGCGAATATCCTAAGATTGCTATTATCGGCCGGCCGAATGTGGGCAAAAGCAGTTTCGTGAATGCCGTGCTGCAGGATGAGCGAAGCATCGTAACCGACATACCCGGTACAACCCGCGATTCAATTAATAGCCTGCTCGAATACCAGGAGAAAAAATACATACTTGTCGATACTGCGGGGCTAAGGCGTAAAACCAGGGTAAAAGAGAATATTGAATTTTACAGCACAATACGTACCCACCGGGCCATCCGCGAAAGCGATGTGGTGGTAATGGTGATCGACGCCACGCAGGGTCTCGAAGCACAGGACATCAGATTGCTCACCGAAGCCGAAAAATTCAACAAGGGCATAATTATCGCAATCAATAAATGGGACCTGGTCGAAAAAGAAACCAATACCTTCAAAGAGTTCGAACTGGCTATCAAAACCAGGCTGCAAACGCTCGAGTACATACCGGTTGTTTCCATCTCGGCCCTGAATAAAACACGCATCTACAAGGTGATAGAACTGGCAGATGAGGTGCTCGCAGAACGCAATAAAAAAATAAGTACCGCACAGCTGAACGAATTTATCAGGGCAACGCTTGAAAACAGACCCCTGCCATTTGCCAGGGGCAAACCGCTTAAAATAACCTATGCTACTCAGGTCAAACAAAACCCGCCTGTATTTGCATTCTTTATGAACAATCCGCAGGATCTGCCGCCACACTACAGGCGCTACATTGAAAACCAGCTTCGTGAAAAGTACTCCTTCCGCGGTGTGCCGGTCACGATGGTCTTCAAGCAAAAATAGGGTGGAACTCCTGTTTTGCTTTGATCGTGAAGACGCAACCCTTTATCTTTGCACATTGTAAACACAACGATACATAAACAACAGAAAATGGCTAAGGATCTCGAACAACCTGTAGTAAACGCATTAAACCAGAATTATGTTAAAGAGCGTAAACTGAATTTTCTGGAACGCATCTATCTGCCTGAAATATTCAGGGGGCTTTGGTATACCCTCAAACAAATGTTCCAGCCGAAGTTTACAATGATGTATCCCGAAGAAAAATGGGATCCCCCCGCAATTTTCCGCGGGCGTCCGGTACTTGTTGAAGACAATGGCAAAGAGCGCTGTGTGGCATGTGGCCTCTGTGCGCGTGCCTGCCCGCCGCTAGCCATCAGCATGCAGGCCTCTGAAAACTCCGACGACCCCAAGGAACGCTATCCAACCTTTTTTGAGATTAATATGCTCAGATGCATCTACTGCGGTTTCTGTGAAGAGGTTTGCCCGGAAGAAGCGATTGTAATGAGCAAGGACTACGACCTGGTTTTCAAGTCGCGGGGTGAAGCGATATATGACAAAGAGAAACTGCTCGTACCCAAAGAAGATCTCAAAGACCGCCTTGAATTCCTGCGTGATTACCGCAACCGCCAGTTTGGCCAGTTCTGGAATTTTCCCGAAGAAAATAACATACACTCCGTACGTAATCGCGACAGCAAGTGGGATACATCCCTGTCGCTGGTGGAAATGCTCGAAGCCCAAAGAAAAGAGGATTCCTCATCTGCCAGTTAAATGGTTCAGTCGGGTCCTTAAGGGACCAATAATTCCGTTTTATGGAACAACTTAAAAAATTGGTTGAAGATGCGGCCTACCTGCAGGATGAGGTCGAAGCGCTTAAATACGTAATAAACAGTGTTCCGTATGATGAGAAACCGGCTGGCCGGCACTCCATACTTGAGATGGTAGCCCTCATAGACCATGCCCAGCAAAACCATTTCCGACTAGCGATGCAACAGATACTTGCCGGGAGAAAGGAAGTTGCTTTTGATCAGGAGGATTTCCGGAAATCGTTCAGTCCCGATCAGATTGAAGGAAAAAGTGTAGACCGTGTTCTCGAGAAAATCATTAAACACCGGGCTGCGATCATCTCCATGCTGGGCAAAGTTACACCGGCAGATCTTCATAAAACGGTGAATATCCGCGGCAAGGATAAAAATATACACATGCTGCTTGATGAAATGCTGCAATTCGAGAGAGCCCAGCTGAAGCAGGTGGCCGAACGTGTGCTTGCAATCAGCGACCGGAAATGACAGGATCATCACTACTCAAATCCACCCAAGTATGAACTGGCCGGGACTATTGCTGAGTATCGTTATGCTGTCCGGTTCCCTGGTGTTCCGTCGAAAATATATCGACTCGGAGGGGCAACCCGAGTATGGCACATTTGCGGTAGCCAGCCTTCTGTTCTTTCTCGCATCACTGTCACTTAATTATCAAATTATTCTTGATACTGATGCATATCGATATGCAGCCCAATTATTTATGGAATGGAGCCGTATGAGTGCCGTAGCCGTTGGAATGAGCGGTCTTATATTTCTCATCCGCGATGCAAAACCTGAAATGACCCGCTTCCCTGTGCTTTTTTGCTGGACCCCGATGCTTCTGATCCCGGTTTATGCACTAGTAGCAGATACCATATTTCTAAAAGAGATATTGTTTGGGATCTATGAAGGTGGCAGCATATTGGTTGCACTGCTTATGTTTGTGCTTTTCCTTACAAAAGACAGAAAATACCTGCTTATAGTTTCGGGGCTTGTAATTCTGCTGTCTGGCTACATACTTATGTGGGTATTCAGGCTTGCTGACCCTGCCGTGCAGGTAGATGAATTCTCCTGGACCTATCAGCTTATTCTTGCATGGGGCAGTGGATTTACATTTTACGGAATTCACAAACTGTGAACGGGAATGAACCCTGCGCGTGTATTTGTTGTTCGTTTCACGTCACGCGATGAATACCCCAAAACCGTAAGACCCAAAACCGTAAGAGAAGTTATAGATACCCAAAACCCGTAAAAGTAGTAATATAGTGGCAGTAAATTCAAAACCCGGCAAAAAAGCCCCCGACTTCCAGATCAAGGATACCGAAGGCAATGACGTAAGATTATCTGATTTTCAAGGCAGCAAGAATGTTCTTGTGCTTTTCTTCCCACTGGCCTTTACAGGTGTCTGTTCAAAAGAGATGTGCTACATGCGCGATGATCTTACTTTCTATTCGGATTTAAATGTTGAGGTTCTTGGCATTAGTGTCGACAGTTTTTTTACCCTCAAGGAGTTCAAAAATGCGCGGGAACTCAACTTTACTCTTCTCAGCGATTTTAACAGAGAGGTTTCTGCCGCTTATGATGCGCTGCATGAAGATTTCTTCGGAATGAATGGAGTGTCGAAGCGTGCTGCTTTTCTGGTAGATACTGAAGGCATTATCCGGTATTCTGAAATACTTGACAACCCAAGCGATATGCCCGACTTCGATTCTGTTAAAGAGGTTGTTACCAGGTTAACAGTAGCTGCAGAAAAATAGAGATCAGACTAAACAATCCGTAGAAAGTGTATTGAAAGTATGATGCGGAGATGTGTGCACCCTGGATGTAATATCTGCTGTGGTGCCTGGTTTGACGTGTTAATTGAACAATTTTCTTTTAAGGTTACCCGATATGGCAAAATCAACAGTACAGCTAATAGATGCGCTCAGGCGCACTGCAAAACGGCTGAGCACCTCTGGTGAATTCAGATGGACCCACATGGGCCGTTGTATCTGCGGCCATCTGGCCCAGACAATAACACGGTTTACCCCGGCACAAATACATGCTATGGCCCTTCAGAAAGCGGGCGACTGGGAACAGCAGACCTTTGATTACTGTCCCTCAAGCAAGTATACAATTGATTATGTAATCCAGACTATGCTGGATCTGGGCCTTAACCGGCAGGATATTGCCTGTCTGGAAAAACTCAGTGATGTGAGGGTACTCCGCCAACTGGGTGTAACACATCTCGACTACCGGTCAGCCGGTGATGCGGTATGTTATCTCAATGCTTTTGCAGATATTCTGGAAACTGAATTGCTGGAAGATCATGTGCCCGGAATTCAGGAAATAGCAGATTCAGTCGGGCTGAATGAGTGCGTTGCCGGTGCCGGCTGATCTGCAGGTTCTCTAATATCCTGAAGAAAAAATATTCTGATGTCTGAACACAAGACCGCTACTATCTGGCATCCGTTTACCCAGATGAAATCGGATACTGAACCGATACATATCAGCATAGGTGACGGCATCTATCTTACCGATAAGCAGGGTAATCGTATTATCGATGCTATTTCAAGCTGGTGGGTAAATATTCATGGCCATGCAAACCCCGTTATCGCAGCCGCAATTTATGAGCAGGCTATGCGCCTTGAACATGTGCTGTTTGCCGGTTTTACGCATGATCCCGCTATCAAACTTGCAGATCAGCTTGCCGAACTGCTGCCCGGTGGCCTGAACAACATTTTTTACTCAGACAACGGCTCCACGGCGGTAGAGGTAGCCCTTAAACTTGCCTGCCAGTACTATTACAACCGTGGATTTCAACCGCGAAACCGGTTCATAGCCTTTCAGAACGCATACCATGGCGACACCATCGGCGCCATGTCGGCCGGAGGGAGGGGGACTTTTACCATGCCGTTCCGGGAACTGCTTTTCCACACCGATTATATCGATTATCCATCTACCTGGATAGGGGATACCGGTGTTGAGCAGAAAGAGGAGATGAGCCTGGCCCATTTGGAAAAGTTGCTCGCTGAACATGAGTCACGGTATGCTGCCATAATCATCGAACCACTGGTTCAGGGTGCCGGAGGCATGAATATGTGCAGGCCGGAGTTCCTGAAAAAAATCAGGGCTGTTTGCGACGAGTACGATACCCTGTTGATTTTCGATGAGGTGATGACAGGTTTTGGCCGTACAGGCCATTGGTTTGCGTCAACAGGCTCAGGCGTGCGTCCCGACCTGATATGCCTTTCAAAGGGCATTACCGGCGGTTTTATGCCGCTGTCGGCAACTGTTGCCACAAAGGAAATCTATGAGGCTTTCTACAGCGATGACCGGAATAAAACATTTTTCCATGGCCACTCCTATACAGCCAACCCGCTGGCGTGTGCAGCCGCTGTAGCCTCCATAGGGTTGCTCCGCAATAATCCGCTTCAGTTCACTGGCATGGCGCAGAAGCACGAAAAATATGCGGGATACCTGATGCAGATGGAACAGGTTGTAAAGTTCCGCATTTGCGGTACCATCGCCGCCTGGCAGGTAAAAACCGGAGGCGAAAGCGGGTACATGAACAAAATAGCACCGGTTCTCCGCAAAAAGTTTCTTGACAAAGGGATACTTATCAGGCCACTCGGAAATACGCTCTACCTGATGCCCCCCTACATTATCACGGATGAGGAGCTTGAAGGTATATATAAAGTGATCCCGGAAGTGCTCAGTTCACTGGATCTGAAATTTTAAACTCTGTAGCTGCAAATGCTTTCCTTGGTTCCAGGCCAAGCAGTTCGAACATCATTTTGTCCTGATCGGTCTCATTGTTCGGGGTAGTGAGCAGTTTTTCGCCGGCGAATATGGAGTTTGCCCCCGCCATGAAGCAGAGTGCCTGTTCGGTAACAGGCATATCAACACGGCCGGCCGACAGCCGGACCATAGAGGCGGGCATCACGATGCGAGCAGTGGCAATCATTCGTACCATTTCCCATACCGATGCTTTATCGCGGCCTTCCATAGGCGTTCCCTTAACGGCGACCAAAGCATTTATCGGCACAGATTCCGGATGTTTGGGTAGTGTGGCAAGGGTATGGAGCAGGTCGAGCCTGTCGCCGTCCGATTCACCCATACCAATAATGCCACCGCAGCATACCGAAAGATTGGCTTTCCGTACATTCTCAAGGGTTGTGAGCCGGTCGTTGTAGGTACGGGTGGTAATAATTTTATCGTAGAATTCCTCACCGCTGTCCAGGTTGTGATTATAGGCATACAACCCGGCCTCCTTGAGTTTCAATGCCTGCTCTTCGGTAAGCATACCCAGGGTACAGCAAACTTCCAGGCCCATTGAATTTACCGCTTTGATCATTTCGGTAACCCGGTCGAAATCTTTGTTGCTCCGGGCATTCCTCCATGCTGAACCCATACAGAATCGCGTGCTGCCGTTTTCTTTGGCCTGCATTGCGGAATCTATTACATCGTTTAGCTGCATCAGTGGTTCAGCGTCGACTTCTGTCTGGTACCGGGCTG
>RECM01000148.1 GCA_007694035.1 Balneolaceae bacterium | reverse complement strand
GCCCGATGAATATCCAAATCATGCAAAAAAAACCACTTCCCCATTCCCTATTCCCCATTCCCTATTCCCTATTCTATTGTTCTATTGTTCAAAAGCATACTAACAGCACCGTCGTCGCCACCTCCCAAAATCCCCCTTCCAATCCGTTCTTCTTTTCCCATTCTTTCCATGGATTAATCACATTTTTGGGTTAAATTTGAGCCCAAAGAATGCCCGGCACCATGCCGGATGTAACTGATTATTACCCGCAATCCAACCGATTTTTTCGCATGAACATCCACGAATACCAGGCAAAAGAGATCCTCAAACAATATGGCGTTGCTGTACCCGCCGGAATCGCAGTTTTTACGGTTGATGAGGCCGTTAAGGCCGCCGAAAAGCTGAAGGCCGACGGGTCCGGCCTTTTTGTGGTTAAAGCGCAGATCCATGCCGGCGGACGGGGAAAAGGACGGACCATAAAGAGCAATGCCAAAGGCGTTATCCTGGCCAGATCTGTTGAGGAAGTTAAACAGGCCGCCGAATCGCTACTCGGCGATGTGCTGGTGACCATACAGACCGGCGAGGAAGGCAAGCTGGTGCAGCGCCTCTACATTACCGATGGTGTGGACATCGAAAAAGAGTATTACGTAGGTGTTACCCTCGACCGGGCCAAAGGCCTGAATGTGATCATGGTGTCGACCGAAGGCGGTGTCGAGATCGAGAAAGTGGCCGAAGAGACCCCCGAGAAGATCGTGAAAGAGTGGATTGTGCCCGGGCAGCCGGTACAACCCAACCAGGCCCGCCGGCTCGCGTTTGCCCTGGGCCTGAGCGGCGACCAGTTTAAAAAAGGCGTGAAATTCATTCAGGCCCTCTACAAAGCGTTCGATGCCACCGATGCGTCCATCTTCGAAATCAATCCGCTGGTGGTTACCAAATCGGGCGATGTATCGGCTCTCGATGCCAAGATCAATTTCGACGACAATGCCCTCTATCGCCATCCCGAGCTCGCCGAACTGCGCGATGAGACGGAAGAGAATCCCCTGGAACTCGAAGCCGGCAAATTCAACCTGAACTACATCAAGCTCGACGGTAATGTGGGATGTATGGTGAACGGCGCCGGTCTGGCCATGGCCACGATGGACATCATCAAACTCGCCGGCGGTCAGCCCGCCAACTTCCTGGATGTAGGCGGAGGAGCCAATGTTGAAACCGTGAAAAACGGCTTTAACATCATCCTGAAAGACCCGAATGTGAAAGCCATCCTTATCAACATTTTCGGCGGAATCGTGCGCTGCGACCGTGTGGCCAACGGTATCGTTGAAGCGGTTAAGGATCCCGAAATCCTGAGCAAGCTCGACGGCGTGCCCATCATCGTAAGACTTCAGGGCACCAATGCCGTGGAAGCCAAAGAGATTATCGACAACAGCGGATTGAACGTGATTTCAGCCGTACTTCTTAAAGAAGCCGCCGAAGCCGTAACCAAAGCGATCGCATAGCCAACAACACCTGATCAAATCGCTAAATCGAATATCGAATATCTTAAGAATCGGATATCTCTACGAATCGTATATCTTACGAATCGTATATCTCATAAATCGGATATCTCCCTCCCTCACTCCACATTTTCCATCGTCTCCCTGATCAGCATATCGACCACCGCTTTCAGGTCACCGGTTTTCTGATAAACGGCCAGCTGCCTGTCGGCCGAAGTGCCTTCCGAGAGGATATTGTGCACAAACGAAACCTCTTCGCGAACACCGAGGTCATCCACCACATCGTCGACAAAGGTGAGGAGTTCGAAGATGAGCTTTTTGGCATCCACCTCTCTCTGCTTGCCCAGGTCGATCAGTTTGCCGTCGAACCCGTATCGCACTGCCCGCCATTTGTTTTCCTGGATCAGCTCCTTGCGGTAGATCCTCCACGACATATTGTTCCGGCGCAGTTTCATCAGTTTGGCCACCAGGGCGATTTTCAGTGCGCAGATGGCGATGGCCTCGTCAACTTTCGTGCAGACATCACATACCCGGTACTCGAGTGTCGGGAATTTCGGCGACGGACGCACATCCCAGCGGATTTTGGTCGGCTCATCGATTGACCCCGTTCGTATGGAGATGTCGAGGTACTCCTGATAGTCGTTCCATGAACGGAAAACCGGCGGAATGCTGGTGCGGGGCAGGCATTCGAATATGACGCTGCGGTACGATTTGAGCCCTGTATCCATCCCTCCCCAGAATGGCGAGCTGGTCGACAGGCAGAGCAGGTGGGGCAGAAAGTAGCTGATCTGGTTCATCAGATCGATCCGGAGCTCCTGATCTTCGATGCCCACATGCATGTGCATACCGCAGATCAACAGTTGACGTGCAAGCAGGCGGTTCTCCATCTCCAGGCCACGGTACCGGGCACGCGAGGTCATATCCTGGTCGATCCATTTGGAGATCGGATGGGTTCCGGCAGCAACTATGGCCACCCCGTTCTTGCGGGCAATCTCGTTCACCTCCCGCCTTACGGTAATAATCTGCTCCCTGGCCTCCTGAATGCTGGTACATACACGCGTACCCACTTCCACCTGGCACTGCATCATCTCCGTGGTGATCTGGTTGCCCAGCCGGTCCTGACCGTCCTTCAGAAGGATTTCCACCGATGAGCTGAGCTCGCGGGTTTCGGGGTCCACGATCTGGTACTCTTCCTCAATACCTATGGTAAACTGATAAGGGGATTTGGCCATATTCTTCCGCTTTTTGCCTGGTCAATTTTTATAATGATGGAGCTAAAAAACGGTAATTCAATGCCATCCGCAATAGGTTCGGATGGTTATCGGAAAAAATTCACCAACCTGGATGACAAGCCTGTCGGTGGAGATCGTTTTATAAAGCAGGCCACACCGGTCGGGAAGCCCGTGCAGGAATCATATGGTATAGAACAGCACCGCCACAAAATGGCAGGCCGTTCCCGTAATAACCAGGATGTGCCAGATCAGATGCGCAAAATTCCGGTGCGGCATGGTGAAAAAAATGACCCCAATCAGATAGGCGGCCCCACCGGCGGCTATCCATATCAGTCCGGCCGGCATCATGGCTTCAATCAACGGACGGATGGCCACAACAATAAGCAGGCCCATTGCTATGTAGAGGGTTAGCCAGAGCTTCATGTGGCGGGCTCCGATCCTGATTTTCAGGATGATGCCGATGATGGCAATCGACCACACTATCGCGAACAATACCCAGCCCGTGGTTCCTTTGAGAACACCGAGGGTTATCGGTGTGTACGTTCCTGCGATGAGCAGAAAAATAGCGCTGTGGTCCACAATATGAAAAACCTCTTTCAGCCTGCCATGGTTCAGGCTATGGTACATCGTGGAGGAGAGGTAAAGTACAATGGCCGTGGCAATGAACACGGATGAGCCGAAAATGGCCCAGAAATCACCATGAATAACGGCGTACATAATCAGAAACGGAGCAGCGATAATTGAACATGCCAGGCCGATCCCGTGACTGATACTGTTGGCAATCTCTTCCCTGTCGGTTTGGTCTCTGTTGGGTTTTAAAGTGAAGATCATATCAGTTTATTACGCGCAAGGCCCCAGTAATATTATTAACATCGGGGGAAACATCCCCCATAACAGAAATAATCCCCATACACTTTACAATTATCAGGCTTACAGCCTATCAGACCGCAGCCTTCTCTTTCATCATCTCCAGCACATCAATATAGTGCTGTTCGTACATGGCCACGATTTTATTCTGTTCGAAATCTTCGGCCCGCCTGCGCGCGTTTGCCGACATCTCGTTATGCAGTTTTTCGTTGCTGAGCAGTTTAACCGCCGCTTTGCCCATGGCTTTGGTGTCGCCCAGTTTGCACACAAATCCGGTCTCTTTGTGAATGTTCAGGAACGGAAGCCCGCCAACGTCTGAACTGATTACCGGTACGCTGCAGCTCATGGCTTCAAGAGCGGCCAGCCCGAACGTTTCGGAGCCGGATGGCATCAGGAACACATCAGCTATGGAAAGGACCTCTTCGATCATGTCCTGCTTGCCAAGAAAACGTACATCGCCGCATATACCCAGCTCCCGGCAGCGCATTTCAACGTTAACACGCTCCGGTCCGTCGCCAACCAGCAGCAATTTGGCCTTGATCCCGCTTTCAATAGCAAAATTGAACACCTCAACAACATCCGTAACCCGCTTAACTTTGCGGAAATTACTCACATGGGCAAATATTTTCTCGCCGTTCGGGCACAGCGCTTTTTTGAAATGGCTTTTATCGGAACGTGTGAACCGGGCCAGGTCAACAAAATTGGGGATGACCTCAATATCCTTTTGAATATCAAAATTACGGTAGGTTTCCTCTTTCAGATATTCGGATACGGCTGTAACGCTGTCGCTCTGATTAATGGAAAAATCGACCACCGGCTTGTAACTTGGGTCGGAGCCAACAATGGTGATGTCGGTACCGTGCAGAGTGGTAACCACGGCCACGTGCCGCCCACGCTCACCGAGAATTTTCTTTGCCAGATAGGCGCTTGTGGCGTGCGGCAGCGCATAATGCACATGCATCACATCCAGTTTCTGGTACTGTATGATGTCGACCATATTGCTGGCAAGGGCAAGGTCATAGGGCGGATATTCGAAAAGAGGATAGGCGTTGATCGTAACCTCATGAAAACTGAGGTTCGCATCAAGGGTATCGAGCCGGTACGGCCTCGCGTAACTCAGAAAATGGACATTATGGCCCCGTAAAGCCAGCCCCTTTGATAACTCTGTTGCAACCACTCCGCTGCCGCCGTATGTGGGGTAACCCACCATTCCAATATTCATATGCTAAATCCTGTTCAAATTTTTTAAACGATACTGTTTCAGGCACTCTACGATGGTGTATTTGCCATAGATGTACTATTCACCTTATCAGCATAACGCAATATCCACATAAATCATCTCAAATATGAACCGGTATTTATGGCTTTTTTGTAAAACATAAGAACGGCGGCTTATTTCGCCGATTGTGCTTATTCTTGCTATATTTGAAGTAAATAACTGAACTACACCGAAGAAATTATGTCTGGACACTCCAAGTGGTCAAAAATCAAGAGGAAAAAAGCCGGTAACGACGCGGCCAGATCCAAAATGTTTACCCGCTACATTCGTGAAATCAACATTGCAGCACGCGACGGCGGTGGTGATCCTGCAGGCAATGCAAGGCTTTCCCTGGCTATCGAGAATGCCAAAGGTGTAAACATGCCCAAGGAAAACATTGAACGGGCCATTAAAAAAGGCACCGGCGACCTGGAATCCGGCAACACGTATGAAGAGGTGAACTACGAAGGCTACGGGCCCGGCGGTGTCGCCTATTTTGTAGAGACAACCACCGACAACCTGAACCGAACGGTGAGCGAAATCCGGCATACATTCACGAAATATGGCGGCAACATGGGTACAAGCGGATCTGTCGCCTATCTGTTCGACCAGAAAGGGGCCATTACCCTTGAAGCCGGTGATTTGTCGGAAGATGAGGTAATGCTCACGGCTATCGATGCCGGGGCCGAAGATATCAGGACCGAAGGCGATAAAATCGAAATTATCACGGCGCGCGAGGACCTGTTTGCGGTTCGGAATGCCCTTGAACAGGCCGGATATTCCATCGAAAACGCCGAACTCATCAGGATTCCGACCACACTAGTAAAGGTGAATGAGGATGCTGCCATGTCCAATTTCCGGCTGATGGAAAAACTGGAGGAGAGCGACGACGTGTCGAACGTTTTCACCAATATGGAGATGGACGACGAAACCATGGCCGTTGCGGAAAAGATCTGATACCGGATTTTCCCAAAAATCGGCCATATTTTGCAATACAGTAATAATGCTGTACGTTATCAGCCGGAACTGTTACTACTGAATTCTGTTTGATGTAATCATATTAACCGTTGATTATGAAATTGCTGGCAAGTTTTGCTGTTTTCCTGATAGTGTTCGTCACACCCGACCGGGCCCGTGAAGCCAACAGGGCGTATGAACGGGGCGATTATGAAACGGCGGAACATATCTACCGTGAGCTGCTCAGCGAAGATCCGGGCAATACCAGGGTTCTTTTCAATCTCGGCAATACCTTTGCCAAACAGCAGAAATTCGATGAGGCCATTGAGGCCTTCGAACGGTTCAAACGGATGACCGACAGCCCGCAGGAGCGCTCCATTGCCGATTACAACATCGGAAACCTCCATTCGGAAAGAGAACAGTGGAACGAGGCCATCGAGCAATACCGGAAAGCCCTGCGCCAGAATCCGGCCGACGACGATGCCCGTTACAACTATGAGCTCGCCCGGCGGATGCAGCAGGAACAGCCTCAACAGCAGCAGCAACAACAGCAGCAACAGGGCGATGGTGAATCAAGCCAGCAGGACCAGTCGCAGCAGGAGCAGCAGCAGCGCCAGCAGGACCAGGACGATTCCGACAGTCAGGACCAGCAGAGACCCGATCAGCAACAGGGCGGTCAGGGCGACCAGCAGCGTGACGAGCAGCAGCGGCCCCAGGAGATGGATGGGCAGTTATCGCCGGAAGAGGCTGAGCGCATGCTGAACGCCCTTGAAAGCAAGGAAAAAGATCTGCTCAAAGAACATCTGAAACAGCAAGTGCCACCATCCCAGCAAAATGTTAAAGACTGGTAACACATATTTTCTGATGGTAACCGGGCTCCTGTTTTTGCTGATACTCGCCGGTACAGCCCGGGCCCAGGATCCGGTTGTTGAAGCACTCGTATCAGAAAACCGCCTCTACACCGGCGAGAGGGTAAATTTTACCATTGAGATCTCCGGGGCAAGTATCCGCAATATGACCCCGCCACCCGCACCCGACATCCCGGAACTGCACCTCGTTAACCCGACCCCCTCCACATCGACCAGTTTTTCACTGATCAACGGGGTCGCGTCCACCAAGTATGCCTACACCTACACCTATATTGCACTTATAGAAGGCGAATTCACCTTCCCTGCCGTCAGTGTGTCGGTTGGCGGTAAGAATGTGAGTACGCAGCCGGTAAGAATAACCGTGATAGACCGGAATTCTGCGGCTGCAAGCCCCGACCGTGAAAGCCTGCCCGATGTTTTCGTAAGGCTGGAGGTGTCTGATAACCGGCCGGTTGTAGGGCAGCAGATTATTGCCGAGCTGGTGCTCTATTTCAAGGATACCATTGAAATCATATCCTTTCAACCTGCAGCCGGATGGCGGACCGACGGATTCTGGAAAGAAAACCTGAGCGACGGTTCGCAACCAAGGGCCGAAACCACCCTGATGAACGGTATCCGGTACCGGAAGGCCGTTCTTACACGCCATGCCCTTTTCCCCGGCAGGGCCGACAGGCTGGTGCTCAGTTCCTACAAGGTGAGCGCCAACCTGCGCTACTCGGCACGTTACCGCGATTCGTTCTCCGGTGTATTTGGCAGCCTGGGACGCAATCAGCGTACCGTGGAACTGGAATCCGAGCCGATAACCATAAATGTTCAGCCGCTTCCAAACACCACCACCAATTTTACAGGAGCTGTGGGGCAGTTCGAGATCAGCCGGATGGTAACCGCCAATGAAATCACGATCGGTGAACCGCTCGAAGTGATAACCCGCATAGAAGGTATTGGCAACGTACCGTTGATCAGACAACCCGAGTATGTTTTCCCCGACGGCTTCGAAGACTACAGGCCCCAGGAGAGCGTGAGTTTCAACGCCCAGATGGGCAGGATTCAGGGCCATAAAATGTTTACCAATGTTCTCATTGCCAGGCGTGCCGGTGAGTTCAGGCTTCCGGAAACATCAATCAGTTACTACGACGACCGGGCCAGGCGCTATGTAAACAAAACGCTGCCTGCGATCACTATTACCGTGCTGAGAGATCCCAATGTGGTGTACAGCTACGTGCAGGATTCCAGGTTCAATCTTGCCCCCGTCACCGGTACCGTAACCTGGCTGGCATCCTCAGCGCCGGTTGAACGTTCAAGGTGGTGGCTCTGGGCAGGATTTATTTTCCCGCTGCTGTTAACCGTTTCCCTTCTGGGCCACCTCACATACCGGAAGAAAATGAATGATAACCCGGCCATTCTCCGGTCCAGGCAGGCTTTTGGCATGGCAATGAATAAGCTGTCTGAAGCGGAACAGGCAGGAACCGATTTTAAAAAGGCCTACGCCGCCATCTACCGGTGCATTACAGGCTACATATCCGATAAACGGCAAACCGCCAGTGCCGGTCAGCCCGATACGTACTACCTTGAGCATCTCCAACAGGCCGGTGTGGATCAGGAAGTGATAAAGCAGTGTAAAAAACTGCTGGACCGCTGCTCTACAATCCGGTATGCTCCCAATACAACCAGGTCATACCTGGACAAGGATATTGAAAATACAAAAGCACTGCTCCTGCAGCTGAGGAAACAACTTTGATGTCTGTTATCTTCCGCTTCCATATAGCATTACTTCTCGGATTGGTGCTCACAATAACGGCTGTGGCACCCCAACTGCAGGCACAAGGCAACCCCCAAAGCCTTTTCAACGAGGGCAATTACCACCTGGAACAGCAGAGGTACCTGGATGCGGTTAAAAAATACCGTGAGATAACCGAACTTGGTTTTGAATCAGGCCCGCTTTTCCTGAATCTGGGCATCAGTTACACCCACCTCGACAGCCTTGGCCTGGCCAAATATTACTACCTGAAGGCGCTCGGGTACCGGCAAAGCCGGAATGCAGCCGAATCGGGTCTCCGGCATGTCGATATGTTGCTTTCGCAGGCCCGGCCGAATCTGCCGGTATTGCCTGTTGCCGAATTTTACGACCGGCTTTACTTTGAAATCGGCAGCAAGCCTTTCTTCCTGATATCCATTCTGCTCATCAACCTGGCTGCAGCAGCATTTATAGTAACCTTGTTTATCTCACGATTTTCAGGATGGCTGCGAACAATCTCAATCCTTTTACTCCTTATGAGCCTTACAACGCTTGCCACAGGTTTATTTGTAGACTCCCAGGCCAGCCGTTATTCCCGGGCCATCCTGATCTACAATGATTCGGTAGTTCGTGAACAGCCCTATATCGATGCCCCCGTAGTAGCATCCGCCCATATCGGGTATACTTTTACAGTTGATACCCGTACCAGCCATAATGGTGACGACTGGCTCTATGTGCGGCTCAGCAATGGCCTTGAGGGATGGGTGCCTGGCAAAGGCGTCAGAAAACTGTAACCTGCAACCATTGCCGGGCGAGAATGAACCACTTTGCGGTAAATCCAGCCGGATCCATGTAAAATCTACGCTCTTGGCTAGCCAACATAAGAGCAATACCCAAATTTCATATAAGAATGATCCGGACAATCTGGATGAATTCCGGGCTGATACCTGTCAGGGCTCAACCTTGCTGGCGAACGCGATACGGTATATCGAGTCGGAACGCAATGCTGCTATATACAGGTCTTTTCCGTCATAGTCGAGATCCCTGATCATTGTTAGATAATGATGCTGGCCCTGATCATCCGTTTCCAGTATAAACCTGAATCTGCCAACTATCCTGGAGCTGCCCGGATCCTCCGTATTTATATCGATTATATTTATTATTCCACCAGGCTGGATGATATACAGCTGATCCCTGATAATTTTAAGAAATGAAAATACCCCATTAACCCTCATTGCATTCTGTACGTTTACAGGAACAACAGGTGGATTCTCAATCTTTTGAATTTCATCAGATGTAACCTGAATTTTAAATAACTTTTGACCATCATTATCAAAGATATCTATAACTGGAATTCCTGCATTAGTTACGGCTAAAAATTGGTTTGAAATGCTATTAAACGTTCTGTTATAAGCGGCTGGTTGATATCCTTCAGGAATTATTTTCTCTTTTAGAAAAATGGGTTCGTTATCACTATACAGGCTGTTTAACTGGATAAGAAAATCCGGATTTGTTGATTGAGACAAAAAAGTTCTGTCATTTGCAGAGAATAGATAATCACCTGCAAGTACTTTTGAATTGACAACCATTGAATCCATCTCACCATTATGATCAAAGTAAGAGTACCTGGAATTACCTAGATCAGAAACCAGTACTTGATATTGATTTGCGGAAATGCCATTTATCGAACCAAACTCGGAAGGCCCCTTACCTTTACCATAAGATCTTATTACCTCGTGAGTTTTCTTGTCTATAATTCGCAATGGTGTTGCACTTCTGTCATGAAAAAAGATGACCCCGGCTACAACTGTGATATACCATGGACTAACAACTATTGTATCTGATCCTGCTAACTCTAACCTGTTCTCAATGCCAAGAAAAATGTCAGTAAATGAGGTGTCATCAAGGTCAAGAGAATAGTTGGTATTAATGTCTGTACCGGAATTCGTCCCGGTACAGCCCAATTTAAGACAGGTTACACATATCATAGCTGTATAAAACCTGTAATCGGAAAGCACAATCATACCTCACAGAAGAATGGGTTGGTCATTCCACCGCAGATGGTTCCTTCATAACATCCAGTTCCTTCATAAAAACCTTCAGAATCAGGACATAATATCGTCAAGATCCACTTATCCGGTAATTGATTCACAAAAACTTCACATTCACCATTATTGCAATAGTAAGTGGGAACAGCAGTAATATATTCTGCCGGCAATAATGTACCTATTATTGCTATCGATAAAGTTATAATATATTTTTTCATCTGTTTAGGATTAGGCTTATGGTTATCATGATAATACCCCCCCTTCTTTTAAGTCAATAGGTAATCAAAAAAATCGTACCATTTTTTTCATCCATTAAATATCGGCGAGGACACTACTTTTACGATAGCTGGTATTCAATCTTTTATTATCATATTTCTCAATGACAGGGCTTTGGGTATTGGAAAGTACCAGGATGGCGAGTGGAACCCGTTACTGGTTCCGTGGCGGATAAAACGGGTTCACATCGTATGTATCCTTCTGCATATAAGCGCGGCTGTATTTCACGTAGTTGTCGGAAAACTGAAGAATGGAGGCAATCTCCTCATCTGTGAGCTTTCTGACCGGCCGGGCCGGACTTCCCATGCACAGGTAACCTGACGGCATCACCTTTCCCGGCGCGACCAGGCTGCCTGCCGCAATAATGCAGTCTTCCTCAATCACCGCCTTATCGAGAATCACCGCCTGTATACCCACAAGCACACGGTTTTTGATGGTGCAGCCATGGATCATTGCGCTGTGCCCGATTGTAACCTGATCGCCAATGAGGGTCGGGCAGGTCTGGTTGGTTACGTGAATGCAGGTGTTGTCCTGAACGTTCGACCGGCTGCCGATTTCGATCCAGTTCACATCCCCCCTGATGGTAGTGTTAAACCATACACTGCTCTCCGGGCCCAGGGTCACATCCCCGATAATATCGGCGCTCGGGGCGATGAAATTGGAATCGTCGAAACGGGGCTGTTTGCCCAGAAATTCATAGATCATTGTAGTACCCGGATCACTTGTTTAGAATATTGGTTCGGCTCACCCCGGAATATACAACTGTCCGGAATTACCGGTATCAGGAAATGTAAAAGTACTTCCCGAGTCCGATCGTGAAGATAAAACACCCGTAAACCGCGTGTTCCAGCGATACGGCAAGCAGTGATTTGGTCTCCTTGTAGGTTCGTGCAAACAGATATCCGGCACCATAGGTCAGAAATACCGCCGGATAATTGAAATAGATGATGTGTACGAACGCGAATGCCAGGGCACTCAGATGCACCTGCAGCCTGCCGCTGCCAAACAGAAAGCGGTAGCGGTGGAATATATACGCCCGGTAGATCAGCTCCTGTGGCAGTACCGAAAGCAGCGGGTACAGGATGATGATAAGCAGCCATGTGAGCGGTTTGTCAATTATAAATACAAACAGTTCTTCGGGTTCGAACAAGGCAAAAATGATACTCATAAAAACCATCGCAAATGCCGCTCTGATCAGAATCTGCTTATAGTGGTTTTTCAGGCCGTCAAAATTCCACAGCATTTTTCTTTCAAATTCCGGGTCTTTCCACAGCACATACATACAGTACATAGTGCAGAGCAATAATATGAGAAGTTTCGGAAGCTGCAGGATTTCAAAAAATACCAGCAGGGGAAGGGCCAGAAAAAGGACACAAAAATCGAGGATCAGTACAATATTTTTCATTTTAACCTCGCCCTGGTTGAACTGTTAATTAATAATTATCACTTTCCCGTTCCGTACTTACAGGTCAAAACCAAACCAAACTAAACAAAACTAAACCAAACTAAACGATCCAGGCGATCCGGACGATCCGGACAGTCCGGTCGATCAAGTTTACATCAGCCAATCCATACCAGTCCATTCAGGTCCACACAGTGCCACATCACTTTACCCGGCTAGTGCCCTCCGCATAAATGTGATGAAATCCTGCCGGAACTGTTTCAGGGAAGGCATATGGATGTACATCATATGGCCCGATTCATAGTATGTAAGGTTGATGTTGCCCCTTACCGCCGGATCAAGCCCCATCTGATTCACTGTGTATTCCGTCGCAAAATAGGGAGTGGCCAGATCGTAGTAGCCATTGGCAATCCAGACCTTGAGGTACGGGTTCCTGCTCATTGCTGAACGGAGATCCTCCGCCACATTCAGATACCGGTTTTCCACGTTACTGTAACTCCATGGCCGTACCCGCCCGGTCAGAATTTCATAGGGAAGGTCATTCTCATATTTCAGTACGGAACGCACGTAGTGGTTCAGTGTTGCCGCATAGGGACCGTAAATGGCCCCGTTGTAGCTTGGATCATATTCAAAAAACTCGCCGGCATTATCGGCATCGATCCCTTTAAAGCGGCTGTCGAGGCGACCCACTGTCCTCCCTTCCTGTCGCATCAGTTCTTTGGTAAATCTTCTGATATGGATGCGCAGGTTGGCATTCTCAACATATTCGGTACTCAGGCCGGTATAATGCGACAGCTGGTTTACAATGCGCCGGCGTTCCGTTTCGGAGAGCTGATCCCCTCTCATCAGAGCCTGCGCATAATCGGTGAGCGCAAAATTTTCAACCTCATGCAGGGTTTTCCACAGGTTCTGCTGAAGATCGGGGCTCAGCCGGTTGTGGTACCAGGCCGTTGCCGTGTAAGTAGGCAGGAAAAGTATATATGGCAGATTATTGCCCGGATCGAAACGGGCCGTCTGGAAATTCATGATCGATGAAATCAGCATCAGACCGTTTATATACATACCGTGACGGTCCTGCAGCCAGGCCGACAGCCCCGCAGCCCGGGTCGTGCCATAGCTTTCACCTGCAAGGAACTTCGGAGACGCCCAGCGTTCATACCGGGTCGTATAGAGACGGATAAATTCACCCACCGACTCGATATCTTCAACATATCCGTGAAACTGGCTTTTGTCCTCGCCCGGGGCCGGACGGCTGTAACCCGTCATAACCGGATCGATGAAGACCAGGTCGGTCTCGTCGAGCCAGGAATACTCGTTGTCGGTTAGTTCAAATGGAGGCCTGAGCATTTCTCCCTTTTCACTCATCACCACCCGCTTTGGCCCGAGCGCTCCAAGGTGCAGCCAAACCGACGATGAGCCCGGTCCGCCGTTAAATGAAAACGTGACCGGCCTTTTGGTCATATCGTTCACCCCGTCGCGGGTGTATGCGATAAAGAAGATATCGGCCTTGTGGTTTCCCTCCTCATCTTCCATTCTCATGGTTCCGGTAGTTGCGGTGTAGCTGATGGTCTGCCCGCCTATTCGAACCTGGTGTTTCGTTATGGAGAGTTCATCATTGGCCGGGAAAGCCTGCGAAACGGTCAATGCACCCGATAACAGAATAATAATCAGAATAATAATCAGAATGACAGAAGGGAATAATTTCATGATATGCAGATTAGGTAATCGGATTCCAGATACCCCAATATCGTACGAAGGGATGTATTGCACAAATGGATTACAGGCGGTTCCCGGTTTCTTTCAACCCGACAGGGAAAGATGAACCTTCAGTATCATTCAGCACTGCCCCGTTCATCTCATTATATACTACCGCGTATACTACCGCAGCCGGGATTATGATGGGAAAATTAACTCTGCATCAAAAAAAAAGCCCTCAATGTCACCACAAACGGTTAAACATCAGGGGCATGGATTCGGCGTGGGACCGGCCGGAATCGAACCGGCGACACATGGATTTTCAGTCCATAGTTATTGCATTATCATGAAGTATCAGGAGTTCTGAAATAAGCACTTACATCATTGTTTTTAAGAGGTTAGTATGTTACATTCATTGTCATAAGTTCTCATTCGTTCTTATTATTTTGTTACCCCACTGTTACCCCAACATCTATACACTTCACCTATCATGCCAAAAAAAATTCTCACCGCGTCTTTTGTATCAACTGTCAAAGTCGATACCCGGACGGAATTTTATGATTCGTCAACTTCGGGTTTAGGATTAAGAGTATCGCCGACCGGTAAGAAGTCGTTTTTCTATCGCTACCGATACAAGGGCAAAACAAAACGGTATCATATAGGTGAATTTTCCAAAATTACAACCCTGGCCGCAGCCCGTAATAAAGTAGAGGAGATGCGTCTTCACATAAAAAAGGGCGGGGATCCTCAGGGTGAAGAAAAAAACTATAAGCAGGCCGACTTTAAAACATTATCTCAGGCACTTGATGAATATGAGCAAAAATATCTTCCCAACTTAAAACCGTCTACCCAACAGAATTACAAAATTCGTATCGGCTATATACGTAAAGGATTGAATCCGAATAAATACATTAAGGACTTTGAGCGATATGAGATCATTGATTTTTTGGATGAAGTCAAAAAGACCGCCCCGGTTAATGCCCAACGCATTCAGGCGATACTATCCGGTCTGTTTAAATTTTCTAAAGATCGCGCATGGGTAACAGAAAACATTGCCAACAGAATAACCCTGATCAATGCCAGAGAAAGAGAACGCGACCGGGTATATACCGATGATGAAATCCGCAGATTATGGAATGAATTTGAAAAACAGAGTGAACCTGTACAATCCGTTTTTAAAATGCTGCTCATATTGGGCCAACGGTCCGGGGAAACGCGAAAAATGAAATGGGCCGATATTGATTTTAAAAAACAGTTATGGGTGATTCCAAAGGCCGACACAAAAGCGGGTAATACTCATTATGTACCTTTGCCTGATAAGGCGATTCAGATACTGGAATACCTAAAGCCCTGGACCGGAAATAGTAAGTTTGTCTTTGAATCGCCTGTCAAACAGAATTCTCATATTGAATACATTCAATACGCATCAAAGCGAATTAGAAAATTATCGAAAGTTGAGGGATTCAGAATACACGATCTTCGACGGACAGTTGCAACCCGTATGGCAGAGATAAACACTCCCCCACAGGTTTTATCCAAAATTCTGAATCATTCGACCCCCGGAAGCGGAAGCGCAATCACCGCCATATATAACCGCTACGATTACGCAGAGGAGAAACGGACTGCTTTAAATCGTTGGGCCATTGAATTGGATCGAATTCTAACTGGCAGAGAGGCGAAAATTCACGATATTAAAAAAAGTTCCTGACATCATCATCCCGAACTGTATCTGCCGCATCTCATCTTGAATAGTGACGCGACCCGACTCCGGTTCGAACCTCAAACGGATGGTTTGCCTGGAACCGGTGCGCGACAAGCATCATCACATGATTGATTTGAACCAGGGGAATTTAAAGGGTATGTTGGCCGGTGTATTTTGCGGAACACTCAGGGTTACCTGCCAGTGATTCCGCTCCCCACCCTGGGCATATGAGTTCTTTCTTCTTCCATATACCAACCCAGAGGAGAACGTTCCACCATTAACGCACAGGACTCCTTCCGTAAAATCATGCCTCGGATACCTGAATGGTCTTACTGTTTCCCGGATCGTCGATATCACTGAAGTAGACCGTTGAGGGTTCTGGTCCTTGTTTTCCAGTTCATTGATATTGCCGCGAACATCTACCTGGTCGATTACTTCACTTCCCGATACAGAATGTGAAGTTAAGACTGTTACTCCTTGATATTTATTGATTAAGAATACTTCTCGCTTATATTGTATAAATAAATAGCAGCATAAATCGCGCAGATAACATAAGACATATTTTGTGCATCAGACCAGGTTCAACAGCACTTTTTTACACAGCTGCCCCATTGCCCGTTGCTTTTTAATGGAACCATCAGTGTTTTCCAGAAAACTAAGTTCTTTTATTTCAGAAACGATACTAACCCGCTTTAAACAAGAGGAATTATATTAAGATATGAAGTTGCAGGTAATACCGACTAGCAGGTTAAGCATTGGACGTTAAAACCTTATCAATGAATTGAGGAAACCTAAAAGCCTCGAAACAGACGAGCAGCATATTTTTTTATATTTTCGACAACCCCATCGGAGCCGCTAAATATAAGGCCCTTAATAACATAATCTCCTTAAATGGAGGGTTGTTGGAATCAGAACGTGCCAATTATCTGTACAAACTTGGCTATGAACCTGGGGTAGATTTTTGTTTTTTTTTTGAAAATCTAAGATCCAACAGCTAAAATAAAAAACACCCCTAATCGTAAATGATTAGATATCCAAAAGGATACATTATCTGTATATTTTGATGCGCCCAAACCCAAAGTATTGATTGTAAATACGATAAAGATCAAACACGTACTCCTCCCTAACATAATCTCTAGAGAAAAAAACTCGCCCCTCCAAACTCATCTTCTTCTACTCAAATTCTCATAGTTAACGTAAAGTCCATCCTGTTTATAGTGGCCTGAATGCTTCAAAGTACGCTTGTTCAGGAAATAGAAAATGCCAATATTCTCCCCAAGTTCATGTCCCACCTAACCACTCACCTTGACTAAACAGGGGTGCTTGACTCAATTAATCATTTTGAATTCCAATATAACCTGGTCCAAATGGAATTGCGACAAGCAATGAACCGGGTCTGTTTATAAAAAACTTTCTCGCAGGAATCCACTTTTCTACTTCTCCTATGATTCTGATCGCTTCATTATCACATTCTTGACACAAACTATTAATAACTCTTATACTATCAATTTTTCCATATTCACTAATTTTTAATTCTAAAATGACAATTCCCTCAATATCATAGGGAGGTACCCATCTTGCTTTTTCTTTCAGAAAAAGGTCGAATTCATTACTATCCCCAGGGAATTGGGGTGAAGATTTAAATTCCCCTAAATCATTACAACTGGTTAAAGTGAATGATATCAGAAAGTAAAATATAAATTTTCTAATGTTAATTATTCCGGTCGTCATAATTTCTCTCAGCTTCTTCTATAGCTTTTCTAATTAGAATTTCCAGTTCACGGTTTGGCTTGTTGGGGTTAGTGCTATGTAAATAAGGTTTTCCCCTAATATATGAAAGAACATGGCCATACAGTTCATGGGCTGCTGTACGGACTTGGTCACGATTATTAAGAGTAATGTTTATTACAGCTTTAATATTATTATCTGGGGATCCATTATTGGGGGTTAGTGTTATGCCAGCAAATCCTCCTAGAATACCATCACCACCTGAAGACTCAATTATTTGAGCTATCATATCACTAGTGTAACCTTCTTGTAATAAGAATTCAGATAGCGTTCTATAATCAAATTCACCAAATGGTTTATCTATTTTTTGACCATTTCCATCTAACGTTGGAAAACTATCAGAAATTGAAAAATCAATAATCCTTGAATCATTAACTAGTTCTACAAGGTGCTTAAAATTACTACTACTCCCACTACCACTGATTTCAATAAAACCGTGTGCATTTAATGAAACAAGCTTCGCATCATTAGCACTTAATGTATTTCGTATTGCATTGAAAGCAGCTTGATTTGCTGGACGAATTTCTTTTCCATCTGGGTCAATATACCTCAATGGATTATTTGACACATACACATACGGACTTAAGGACGGATAAATCGCCGCATGCGGATCCACACTCATAAACCTCCCAATTACCGGGTCATACATCCGCGCCCCGGCGTGGTACAGACCCAAGCCGCCCTGCTGCTCGAGCTCATAGCCGGTAAACTTGGTGTCGTCGTTCGGGTTGGAGGCGTTTTGGGTTCGCCCGGGCATCTGCAGCCCGAACGGGTAGTAGTCGTCCCAGCCCACCGGATCGCCGGCCTCATTTACCGTGACGCGAACACTTCCCAGATGGTCGGTAAGGTAATACAGGCTTTTGTTGTTGCGTGTCACCGTGACCTGGATCGTCCTGGTATGGTACACACCGTTGCTCTGGCGGACACGTAGTTCCACATTATATCCCTGCTCGCTGACCCCGCTGGACAAAGTAAACGTATGATTATAGGTAGAGGAGCTTCCCTGATAAAGCGTGGTGTATTCACCGCCCACCGGGCGCACCCGCCAGCGGTATTCGTTGATCGAGCCGCAGTTGGGCACACTGGTTTCGCCGGATAATTGCACGGATTCTCCTGTGTAAAATACCAGGGCTGCCGGCGTCGTGGTGATGTTGGCCGTGGGGCTCATCGAACACGTAGCCTTTGCCGTTTCCAGCCCCGCGGCATGGATCGCGAGGGCCAGCAGGATTATAAGCAGATTTTTTCTTTTCACAATATGGCCTTTCAGTTATTTCCCTGCAGTTCTTTCAGGCGGTTGGCGGCCCTGCTGGATGGAATTGCATTCTGGTGCTCACGGCTTCACTGCGCCTGCCCTGCCCCATCAGCCACTCCGCCTTGAGCAGCTGCACCATCTGCTGCAGCTCCGGATGCTCGATGGTCCATTCCATCCACTTGATTTTCGATGTGGGCGAATCTGGTGTATTCATACCATCATTCTTTGTATACACCCAGATGCCGTTTTTGCCGTTTATTATCTGTTATTTTAGACAATTCTCCTGTTTCCATATCATACATAAAGATCTCACTGATCAGCAGAAAATCTGCGAATGGCGAAGGTTTATCGTTCGAGGTACCCACAAACAGGAATCTGCTGCTGTCAAGCCAGTGTACATCAAATACGACCCAGTGATCAATGACGGTAATCAGTTGCAACAGCTGGTTGTTTATAGAATAGTGGAATAACATACTTTCTCTTTTACTATGGTTGTTGCATGAGAAATAAAAAGAGGTTACAGTATCCCACTCTCCCGGATAGCAATTGATAGTATCATCAATCGAGTATTGCTCCGGTAATTCAATCCTCTCCAACAGTTCTCCCTCATTATTGAGATCCCTGATTTCGATGAGACTTCTTCTATTCCTTGATCTGGCGTATGATATGAGTTTTCCATCAGGTGAAAAATATGCACCCGTGAAAGATCTTTGGGTAAACAAAACTGTTACCTCTCTTGTGTTGAGGTCGATTTTTATTACATTATTTGAATCAAATTGCCTTGAATTGAATATCAATATTGAACCATCCGGTGAAAGCGCTGGATTAGAGATATGATCTACAAATTCATGTTCTGACAGGTCCGGTAAGAAAGGTGTGATTCCCCTGGATTCAATATCCAGAGTAAACAATGAACTGCCCCATGACAAACCTAATGCATAGCGATCAGGGTCCCGTTTGGATTCGAACAGAATACGTTTTCCATCGGGGAACCACGCCGGGTTCATGTTGTAGTAATTGTCCCGGGTTAGCAGCAATCGCTTGTTCTGTTGCCCGTCCAGCAAAACGATATCTCCGAACCGGCCTGACGTCAATCCGTCCTGAGTTACATCTTCGATATAAACGACCCTGGCATCAAAGGGAAGATCAACCGCTACCTCGCGTGGCTCATAGGTGTAAATGAAATAATAAACTATTGCACAAATCAGGATGATGGGTACGTACCAACGTTTCATATGATTATATAATGTGTTATTCATTATTAGGTATGACCTAATTATTGTCTTCCCAGTCCCAATCCATTGACCGAATCGTTCTTCTGAGATTACGTTCAAATGTACGCCTGTCACTGTCGTTTGTCAGGTCCAGATTACGTTCAGTGATAATTTGATTAGCTACTCGTTCATATCTTTCAAATATGTCATTTAATGCAATATTTGCAGGTTCTTCTCCTCCCATCGCACTAACTACAGAATCGAACAGGTGGAAATGAATCCCAGATGTGTAGCCCAATTGACTCCCACCGGATGTCTCCAGTAAATGGGCCAGGTCGAACATAACCTCATCCCGGATTATATTCTGCATATTTACGGGATCAACAAAGCTGTCTAATAACCCTCCTACTGACATACCCGATCCTATCGTTGTAGCTCCATTATTGAGTAATCGCATATCAGATTTTGATACGCCCTGTAGAGATTTAAAAGCATAGCGACCCGTTGTCATTATTCCACCGGTTAGTAATGATGCATAGGTCATTCCAGTGTTTTTATGGCTGGGATCTCCAGTACCATCTCGTCCGCCAGCAATTGCAAAATTTACACCAAGAAGTAACTCTCCAACAGCAGTAGATCTCGCCCAACGTCTTGGAGTTCTTCGCACTTTAGTCCCATCCACCACATACTTTCCTGTCGGATCAGTGTAATTTACAGGATTATTTAATGTGTAATGGTACGGTGTTTGACCGGGATACAATGCCATCAAAGGGTCCATTGTCATAAACCGCCCGATCTCCGGGTCATACATCCGCGCTCCGGCGTGGTACAGGCCCAGGCCGCCCTGCTGCTCCAGCTCATAACCGGTAAACT
>RECM01000087.1 GCA_007694035.1 Balneolaceae bacterium | reverse complement strand
TTGCTCCCCAGATCCCTAACTCAAAGCACGCTAACAGCACAGCCGTTGTCACCATTAAAATTGTGTAGCCCCAACAGGGGCGATATTAGCCGCTCAGGGTGACGTTCGGTGTTATGGGCGCGATATTGATCTGTGTTATGGATATATTCGGAGACTGAAACATCTATTATTACCACATCACGATGGAAGAATCTTACCGCAAATTTTTTGAATACAACCGCAAATGGGTAGAGGAGATCACACGGAACGACCCTGATTTTTTCAAAAGGGCCTATGCGGGACAGAACCCCGATTTTTTTCTCATCGCCTGCTCCGACAGCCGTGTTTCGCCCAGCCAGATGCTGGGAACAAAGCCCGGTGAAATATTTGTGCACAGAAACGTGGCCAACCTGGCGGTGCATACCGACCTGAATTTCCTGTCGGCGCTGCAGTATTCGGTCGAGGTGCTTGAGGTTAAGCACGTTGTGGTGATTGGGCATTACGGATGCGGTGGGGTACGGGCTTCGCTCGGCGACAAGTACAATGGGCTGATCGACAACTGGCTGGAAAATATCAGGGATGTAATCCGCCTCCACGCCGATGAACTGAAAGCAATTGATGATATCGATCAGCGCTGTAAACTGCTGGTTGAACTGAATGTGATCGAGCAGGCCGTTAACATAAGCCACACCTCCATCATCCGGAAGGCCTGGGCTAAAGCCAGAAAACCCGAAATTCACGGATGGGTTTATGATCTGGAGAGGGGAATCCTTCACGACCTCGAGATCCGTGACAAGATTATGGCAGCCGTTAAAAGATTACCATAGGAGCCCATATGAAGCGAACCGGAGCGTGGCTGGCCGTATATGCCCTGGAGCAGCTGGGTATAACCCATACGTTCGGCATTCCCGGCGTGCACAATACCGAAATGTATGATGAACTCAACAAATCGCAAAAAATCACGCCTGTTCTGGTAACCCATGAGTGCGGCGGGGCATTTATGGCGGATGCCATCAGCCGTACCGGCAACAGTGTGGGCACGCTCGTGATTGTTCCGGCGGCCGGGGCCACCCATGCTATGAGCGGCATAGGCGAAGCATTTCTGGACGGGATCCCCATGCTGGTAGTGAGCGGCGGCATCCGCCGCGACACCGGGATGTCATATCAGCTGCACGATATCGACCAGATCGCGCTGATGAGGAACATCACCAAAGGGGCCTGGCTCGTGGAACACCACCGCGATATCGTGACTGTTCTGTTCGAGGCTTATCAGACCGCCATCAGCGGAGTGCCGGGGCCGGTGTTTGTCGAGATCCCGGTTAACCTGCAGCTTTTCAGGGGCGAAGTTGACACGCTGCCGGCCTACAGGCCGAAAACCGTTATCATTGACCCCGATCCGGCCCTGATTGATGAGGCCGTTCAGCTGCTGCGCGCCGCGAAGAAGCCCGGACTGTTTCTGGGATGGGGTGCCAGGTATGCGACAGCGGAGGCGGTCGCGATTGCCGAACATCTGAATGCACCTGTGTGTACCACGCTGCAGGGCCTGAGTGTTTTTCCGGGGAACCATCCCCTTCATACCGGCATGGGTTTCGGGCCCTATTCGGTTCCCGCCGGCGAGCAGGCTTTTATCGATTGCGACATGCTGCTTGCGGTCGGTACCCGCTTCAGCGAGATCCCGACGGGCAGCTTCGGTATGCCGGTGCCACCGGGGCTCATCCACATCGACATCGACCCGAACGTTTTCAGCAAAAACTATCCGGCGAAAACAGCTATCACCGCCGACGCCGTTCTGGCACTGAAGGCGCTGAAAAAGGGTTTGCTTGATGCGGCCGCTGTTGAGGTGCCTCCCCCAAACGCCGGGTCGTCAGCTGGTGCAACGCAGACAACAACCGCGGATGAAACCGTGGGTGCAACGCCGGTTGCAATTGCGGGTGAAACGGGCCGGACGGCTGCTGGAGGATCGCCTTTGACCGCCGGCCGTCAACCGTTGCCCGGCCCGTCAACACAACCAAAGAAGGATTTTCCACCGGATACGACCGGGGATGTGCGGGAGGTGATCCGCCGGGCCAAAGAGAACTATTTTCAGGAGTGGGCGGATGCGGCTGTTGACGGACGGGTTAACCCGGCTCTCTTTTTCCGGGAGCTGAGAAAGCAGCTGGTCGATGACGCGATCATGGCACTCGACGACGGCAACCATACCTTCCTCGCTGCTGAACTTTTTCCGGTGCACCGCTCAAAGCACCTTATATGCCCCACCGATTTCAACTGCATGGGCTACTGTGTGCCGGCCGCGATCGGTGCCAAACTGGCGAACCCCGGCAAGCAGGTGGTGGGCATTGTGGGCGACGGAGCCTTCATGATGACCGGCACCGAACTGATTACAGCCTCGGTAAACGGGCTCGGTGTAACCATATTCGTGTTCCATGACGGCGAGCTGTCGCAGATATCGCAGGGACAGCAGATTCCGTACAACCGCAAAACCTGCACCGTACTGGGCGACTTCAAGCCGGAAGGCATCGCAATGGCAACCGGTGCGGCCTTTTACTCACTTAACACCAACGACGAAATTGAACGCACCATTGCCGATGCCCTTGCCATGGCCGGAACCGGGCGTCCGGTGGTGGTGGATGTACGCATCGACTACAGCAAGCATACCCGCTTCACGAAAGGCGTTGTTCAGACCAATCTGAAGCGCTTCTCGCTGGGCGAAAAAATCCGTTTCATCGGCCGGGCCCTGCTCAGGAAAATATCGGGCTAAAGAACAATAGAATAGGGAATAGGGAATAGGGAATGTGGAAGTGACGGCCAAAACCACTTCATAACTCAAATGCTCACTTGCTCCCCGGATCCCTAACTCAAAGCATACCAACAGCACCTTCGCTGTTACCTTCCCGATTTCGAAACCGCATTCACTTCCCCATTCCCTATTCCCTATTCTATTGTTCTATTGTTCCCATCTTCGAAGCTTGAAAAAATGAACAACCCCGAAAACCTGCCCAATCATACTATCCCCAGTATTTTGCCTTTGGTTTCACCAAAGCCAACCCTGTAGCCGTCGCCCTGGCACCACCCGGTCATGGTCACTTCGTCGCCGTCTTCCAGGAAGGTGCGTTCTTCGCCATTCGGGAATCTGAGCGGTTTGCTGCCGCCGTGGCTAAGCTCAAGCATGGAACCAGACGATGTTTCGCCGGGGCCGCTGATGGTGCCCGAAGCCAGAAGGTCACCCGGGCGGATGTTGCAGCCGGTTACGGTATGATGCGCCAGCTGTTGACACATGTTCCAGTACAGGTATTTGAAATTGGACCGGCAGATCCGCTCGGGTGTCAGAAAAGCGGCACACTTCAGGGTTACATCCAGCCGGATATCAAATGTGTGTGGCCGGGATGGTGTGCTCTGAAGGTAGGGAAGGGGGGCGGGAGCGGTCTGCTCAGGGCCGAAAGTACGGAAGGGCTCGAGCGCGTCGAGTGTTACGATCCATGGGGAGACCGATGTGCCGAAGTTTTTTGAATTGAACGGGCCGAGCGGTACGTATTCCCATTTCTGGATGTCTCTGGCGCTCCAGTCGTTCACCAGGGCAAGCCCGAAAATATGATCGCCGGCCTGATCGACAGGTATCGGCCGGCCGAGAGAGTTACCGGGACCGGCGAAAAACCCCACTTCAAGCTCAAAATCGAGCATCCGGCTTGGCCCGAATACAGTAAGCCCGGTTTCGGGATCGGTCATCTGCCCGCAGGGGCGGTACAGATCGGTGCCGGATATGACAACGGAACTGGCCCTGCCGTGATAAGCCACTGGCATATGCAGCCAGTTCGGGTGCAGTGCGTGCTCTTTGCCGCGGAACATGGTGCCCACGTTGGTGGCGTGTTCGCGGGAGGAGTAAAAATCGGTATAGTCGCCAATGTCGACCGGCATCACCATCCGCACCTTATCCATGGGGATGAGAACCTTTTCGCGGAGTGCGTGATTGTCGCGCAGGTTTGGATTATCGTAGCGGAGAAGCCGGCTGATGGCGGTCCGCGCTTCGGTCCAGGCTTTTCTGCCCATTCCCATGAATTCATTCAGGGTCGGACGGGAAAAAAAGTCCATGCTGTTAAAATTGCTTGCCTGGAAATACTCTTCCCTGGGCAGGGCATGCAAATCGAGCACAAAATCGCCGATTGCCACGCACAGATGGGGCTCACCGGAGCCGTCGGCGGGCACAAATGCCCCGTATGGCAGGTTCTGAATCGGGAAATGGCTTTCCGGCTTCACCGGAATAAAAGACTTCAGCGTTGGATCGTTTGTTTTCTGCATTAGTCAGGTAACTATTTTTCTGCGGCCCGGATGGTTCAGGCATTCGGATCATCTTATGCACAAGGAAAGATAGTATATTACTGTCACCCGTCAACATAATTAACAAAACCATGATCGAACCGAAAGCAAAAAAAGCCCGCAATATCTATTACACAACACTGATGGGAGGGTTTCTGGTCGTGCTGCCCACGGTCATACTGTTCCTTGTATTCAAATGGATATTCCTGTTCATACTGGAACTGATCTCTCCGGTTACCATGCTAATGATGCAGACAGGGCCCATGAACGAATGGGTTGCTGGCGTCATGGCCATTGTATTGATCCTGATCGTCTGTTTTATTATCGGAGTGATCATAAAAACCCGGTGGGGGCTCACTACCCATCACACATTTGAAGATAATGTTATGAGGTACGCCCCGGGTTATAACCTCATCAAGGAAACGGTGAATATTTTTCTGGGCCGGAAAACCCAGCCATTCTCCAAAGTGGCCCTGGTGCGCATTTTTGCCACACCCACACTGATGACGGCCCTGGTTACCGATGAACATCCCGACGGCAGTTTTACCGTTTTTGTTCCGACCGCGCCGAATCCGACCTCCGGAAATATTTACCACCTCAGGCCCGAGAATGTATTTCTGGTGGATATCCCCGTGGAAGATGCAATCCGGTCGATTCTCGGTTGCGGTGCAGGCTCGACGAAAATGCTCGAATTGAGTTCGCTTGACGGTAAACTCGACGCACTCGACAAATAGATATTGCATCTGGGGGCCATAACATCAGTTACAGGGCCCGATGCCGGCAGGGGCAGGGTTAACCGGAGGATCAGACAGAAGCATCCGGGATGAAATCACATCGGGAACGTTCGGAAGTGTACGCGAAATCCGGCATATTTTTCTTGAATCCTGATTAAAATCTCATATCTTTATTAGAAATAAAATTATTGTATCTGGCTGCCATGACACAATCCGGTCACACAGACAACCGCGGAAAACGGCGACCGGCAATCGGCCATGGATAATCAGCTGAACGTTGTTTGACATCCTATCAAAAACCGGTATCCGAAGCGGATAAGCGGTATTTTTTTATCGTGTCGACATTGAAATTATTGACGTGTCAGGGCCGGGGCCAATCGGCAGCGTAACTGCAGGTACCGATCGAGTCGGTACGACCCCAGACGGGAGAGCCGGAAGTTGTATCCGGACCTGATTTAATTCTGATACCAGTGCTGCATTGCAGAAAGGTGTTGTACTATGGATAGTTCTGACTACAACCTGCGGAACCGTATTGGCCTGTTTGCGGGGCCTGCCGTATTTCTGATCATGTTGATGATGCCTGTTCCGGAGGGTTTGACCGATGCCGCCTGGAAGGTGGCCGCCGTGGGCATATTCATGGCAATCTGGTGGGTAAGCGAGGCCATACCCATACCGGCCACGGCCCTTCTGCCCATCGCCCTGTTTCCGATACTGGAGGTCGGTACCATACGGGAGGCGACCACGCCGTTTGCCAACCCGCTGATCTATCTCTTTATGGGTGGTTTCATTATCGCCCTGGCCATGGAGCGGTCGAACCTGCACAAGCGCATAGCCCTTAATGTGGTGAAACTTGTCGGGGTAAAGCCGGGATCGATCGTGATCGGGTTCATGCTGTCGGCGGCATTTCTGAGCATGTGGGTAAGCAATACGGCCACGGCCATGATGATGCTGCCCATCGCGCTGTCGATCATCAAACTGGTGGAACATCCCGACGACATTTCCGCGGGCGACCTGCAGACCAATTTCGGTCTCATCATGGTGCTGTGTATTGCCTACGCATGTAATATCGGGGGCATCGGCACCCTGATCGGTACACCACCGAACGCGCTCATGGCCGGATACATGCTGGAAACCTACGGTGTGGAAATCGGATTCTCGCAGTGGATGCTCATCGGGGTGCCGCTTGTGGCGATCAGCCTGCCGCTGGTTTACATCCTGCTGGTAAAGATCATCTATCCCATAAAGCTGAAAGAGATACCCGGGGGCAAACAGATTATCAATGACCAGCTGAAAAAAGCGGGCCCGATCACCCGGGCGGAACTTATGGTTGCCATCGTTTTCGGAGCCACCGCGCTTATGTGGATTATCAGGCCGCTTCTTGAAGATTTCATCCCCAATTTATCGGACACCGGTATAGCCATTTTCGGAGCGATCGTGATGTTCCTGCTGCCGGTAAACTTCAAAAAAGGGGAGTTTGTACTGAAATGGGAAGATGCCAAACGGCTGCCGTGGGAAGTACTGATCCTGTTCGGCGGAGGGCTGAGCCTTGCTGCGGCCATCACCGATACGGGCCTGGCCGAATGGATTGGCGCGTCGCTGTCGGCCCTGAGCGGCTGGCCGGTAATTATCCTCATCGTAACATCGCTGCTGGTAATCATCTTCCTTACCGAAATAACCAGTAACACGGCTACGGCTGCGGCATTTCTGCCCATCCTGGCCTCAGTGGCCATCGTGATGGGCCAGGATCCGCTGATCCTCGTCATTCCCGCGGCCATCGGTGCAAGCTGCGCCTTCATGCTGCCGGTTGCAACCCCGCCCAACGCCATCGTATATGGAAGCGGGCTGGTGAGCATCCCGCAAATGGCGCGGGCCGGTTTTGCCCTCAACATTCTGATGGTGGTGCTGATCACCCTGGTGATGTACCTGCTTATGGGATATGTGTTTAGTGTGACGCTGTGAAATTTTGGATAATTAATTTGGAGATGGCCGCTGTGGGTAATTCCAGGTTTTGAGTTAGGGATTTACGGAGCAAGGGAGCAATTGAGTTTGGAAGTGGATTGGGTGGATGTCACTGGTTATGAAAATGACGCATCTTTTCCAGCTTCATCCTTACCCTCCGGGTCAAATTCGCGGTGTGACATTCGCCTGAATTGATTTATCGATTCAAAGATTGAACGACGTACCGACGTACCGACGTACCGATTTATTCCAAATACCACAGGTGGCTGTGCAGTGCCGCGCACTGCACACATACTTCGACTTCATTTCGTGCTGCGCCCGAAATTGCGCTCAGTATGACGGATCAAAACACTTCGCCGTTCTATTGTTCTATTGTTCCCTAACTCCCTAATTCAAAAACACACTAACACCACCATCGTCGAATTCACGCAAATCAATCCATTTCACGTCGTATATACCGAATTGAACATCACATAATCTGTAGTAAGGTCGCTGCCCCAGCCGGTGCTTTCTTCGGTACCGGTGTTCAGGTCGAGGCGCACGCGGATGTTGGATTCCCTCAGAAGCCTTTTGATTGTGTTCCGGTCGAATTCGAGGGGCGTTCCCTTCTCCAGAACCTGTACCAGCTCATGTTCATCGCCCAGGTAGAGATCGGCTTTTGCGTAATCGAAGGGGATTCCGGCGTTGCCGCATGCCGATATGATCCGCCCCCAATTGGGATCGCGGCCGAACATGGCCGTTTTTACAAGGGTCGAGTTGGATATGGCCCTCACCAGTTTCCGGGCTTCTTCGCTGGTTTTGGCTTTGGCCACCGTATACTCGATGAACTTCGACGCGCCCTCACCGTCGGACACGATCAGCTGGGCCAGGTGTTTCATCAGCTGCATCAGCTTGTTGCGGAACAGCTCGTAGCCGGGATCGTCGGTGCTTTCCACCTCCCGGTTGCCCGCCAGCCCGTTCGCCATTACCGCCACCATATCGTTGGTGGATGTATCGCCGTCTACCGTGATCATGTTGAATGTGCGGTCTACACAGTAGGTGAGAATGTCCTGCAGCAGCGCTTTGTTGATGTTGAAATCGGTAACGATAAATGCCAGCATGGTGGCCATGTTCGGGTGTATCATCCCCGAGCCTTTGGCAATACCGGCCAGGTTTACCTTAACGCCGTCGTACTCAAACTCCACAAAGCCCTCTTTGGCGAACGTATCGGTGGTGAGGATGGCATTGGCCGCGAATGAGCCGGCTTTTGAATCCTTCGACAGCTTCGGGATGTTTTTGTGGATGCCGTTCACGATTTCATCGGTCGGAAACTTTTCACCGATCAACCCGGTGGATGATACTATCACCTCTTCGGGGGCGATGCCCAGCAGCTCGGCCGCCGTATTGGCCATTGCCAGGGCGCCCAGCCGGCCCTGCTCGCCGGTACAGGCATTCGCGTTGCCGGCATTGCATACAATAACCTGCGCCGTGTTGTTCTCGAGATGTTTCCTGGTAAGCTTGATGGGCTCCGCCTGCACCACATTTCTGGTGAAACAGGCCGCCGCCGCAGCGGGGACCTCGGAAAAGATGATGGCCAGGTCGCGGCGCATCGATTTGATGCCTGAGTGGGCACCCCAGCAGCGGATTCCCCTTACGTTGGTAATATTTTTAATCAGATCCATGGTACGTTTTTATGGTTGCAGAGGGATTTGCATCAGGCCGGTTTCCTGGGGACGGCCGAACATGATGTTCATGTTCTGTACCGCCTGACCCGCCGCGCCCTTAACAAGGTTGTCGATAGCCGATAATACGATCACGCGGTTTGTCCGCGTGTCGACAATGGGTTTGATGTCGCAGAAATTGCTGCCCCGTACATCCTTCAGCGACGGATTTTCGTCGCGGATGCGCACAAAGGGCTGATCGCTGTAGTAGTTCCTGTACAGCTTTTCAATCTCCGCCTGCCCGATTCCAGAGCGCGGACGGGCATAGACCGTTGCCAGGATGCCCCTGTCGACCGGCAGCAGGTGAGGGGTGAACTGCACCGTAACCGCGTTGCCGCACAGGTGCGCGCATTGTTCCTCGATCTCTATGGTATGCCGGTGACTGGTGACCCCGTAGGCCTTGAAATTATCGTTCACGTTCGAAAAATGGGTGGTTGCATTCGCGCTGATGCCGGCGCCGGTAAGTCCCGATTTGGCATCAATGATGATGGTATCGGTAATGATAAGGTCTTTGGCCACAAGAGGGGCAAGGGCGAGTATGGATGCGGTTGGATAACACCCGGGATTGGCCACCAGCCGGGCGTTGCGGATGGCGGCAGCATGGATTTCGGGCAGCCCGTACACCGCCGTTTCAAGTCCGGCGGCAAAGGTATGCTCTTTTTTATACCACTGTGCATAGGTTTTTGGGGAGCCAAGGCGGAAATCACCCGAAAAGTCGATCAGGGGCGCCCGGTGACCGGCCCACTTCTCCGCGAATTCCATCGATACGCCGTGCGGAAGCGCCAGGAAGATGACATCAACATCGCTGCCAGCCACCTCGCCGGCCGATACCAGGGGCATGTCGAGCCGGCCAAAAAACTGCGGATGCAGGGCCGAAAACGGTTTCCCCTCATGCGTTTCGGAGGTAATCATGGAAATTTCGACGTCAGGATGCTGCATCAGCAGCCGTGCCAGTTCCGACCCGGTGTATCCCGATGCCCCTGCAATCGCGGCCTTAATTTTTGTGTTGCTCATCACTGATAATAAAATGTACCGTATATAATATCTAAAGCATCTAAAAGTAATGATTATGATTGATATAATCAGATTTAAGGTCGTGGTGAGCGACTAATATCGCCCCGGAAGGGGTTACACGATTTTAGGATAATCAGCACGGTTCTGTTAGCATGCTTTGAATTAGGGATTTACGGATTGGTTAGTACGCTTTGAATTAGGGATCTGGGGAGCAATCGAGTAATTGAGTTTGGAAGTGGGGGCCACGTAGTGCCCCCTCCCTTCTGCCTCACGCCTTCTAACTTCTGCCTTTTGCTTTCTGCCTTTTTGCTGCCTTTTTGCCTCACCTGCGCTATCAGGAAGCAGGATGACTATCTAATAATCGCGGTGCCTGTTGCTGTGTTTTGCAGAACCAGTTCTTTTATCTGCGCCGGTTTTGTGCCGTTCAGCATCACGGCCCGGCCAACGCCGCCTTTTACGGCGATTTCGCAGGACTGTACCTTGGGGATCATCCCGCCGCGCACCACATCCCTGTACAGGTCGGGCAGTTCGGACAGCCCGATTTCACTGATCAGGGAATCCGGATCGGGAAAATTCCGGAAAAGGCCGTCGACGTCGGTCAGTACGATGTATTCGTCGGCTTTCAGGGCTGCGGCGATGTGGCCGGCCAGCATGTCGGCATTGATGTTATAGTCGTTTCCGGCCGTGTCGGAGGCGATACAGGCAATAACCGGGATGTAGCCGTTCGAAAGCATCAGGTTGATCAGCAGCGGGTCAACAGATATCACGTTGCCGACGTGGCCGATGTCGGTCCTCACCTCGTTGTCATCCTCAAGCCTGATATGCCAGCGTTTTTCGGCCGTAACCATCATTCCGTCTTTGCCGGACAGCCCCACGGCCTTCAGGCCGGACCGGTTCAGCAGGCCGACGAGCGCTCCGTTCACCTCGCCCTTCAGCGCCTTTTCGATATGGGCCAGGGCGTCGGTCGAGGTGTAGCGCTGCCCGTCGAAAAACTCCGACGCGATGCCCGCGGCCTCGAGTGCTTTGTTGATGAACGGGCCGCCTCCGTGTACCAGCACCACTTCTGTGCCGGCTCCGCTGATCTGCGCGATTACCGCGGCAATCTCTTTCTTGAGCTCATCGCTCGTCATGGCGTTGCCGCCGTACTTTATGAGAATCCGCTTTTTCTTCATCCTTCAGCCGATTTTTCAATGGCCTGTTCAATGTCGGCGAGGATGTCGGACGGGTGCTCGAGTCCGGCCGATACGCGGATCAGCCCCGGGGTGATGCCTACGGCCGTGCGCTCCGCATCCGTTAGTTTCGAGTGGGTGGTGGTTGCCGGATGGGTGACAATGGTGCGGGTATCGCCCAGGTTGGCGGTGAGCGACAGCATCTGCAGGGCATCGAGAAAACGTTTCGCCCGGGCTTGCCCGCCCGTCAGTTCGAAGGTGAACAGCCCGCCTCCGTGGCGCATCTGCGTGCGGGCCAGGTGGTACCCGGGATGGGATTCGAGGAACGGATAGCGCACCCACACCACCTGCTCATGCTCCTGCAGCCGCGATGCCAGCTCAAGGGCCGTGGCGCAGTGGCGGTCCATCCGCACCGCAAGTGTCTCGAGGCTTTTTGACAGGATCCAGCCGTTGAAGGGCGACATGGCCGGGCCGGAATGGCGGGCCAGGAAACGGACCTCCTTTATGAGTTCTTTACTGCCCAGTACCGCACCGCCGATCACGCGTCCCTGCCCGTCGATGAATTTGGTGGCGGAATGGGTAACCAGGTGTGCACCGTACGCCGCGGGGTTCTGCAGGTAGGGCGTGGCAAAGCAGTTGTCGACATTGAGCAGGATGCCATGCTTCGCGGCCAGCTCTCCCGCAAAACCGAGATCGGCAATGGCCAGTCCAGGGTTCGACGGCGTCTCCAGGAACAGCATTTTTGTCTCGGGGCGGATGGCCGCCTCCCAGGTTTCGGGTTTGTCGAGGTCGACATAGGTATGCGAGATGTTCCACCGCGGGAACAGCCGGGTGATGACCTGGTGCGTTGAACCGAAAACCGACCGTGATGCCACAATATGGTCACCGGCACTCAGAAAGGCCGCCATACTGATGAACATGGCTGCCATTCCGCTGGCTGTGGCTATGCCGTCTTCCGTATTTTCGAGCAGGCAGAGCTTGCTGATGAACTCATCGTTGTTGGGGTTCGAAAAACGGGAGTAGATATTCCCCTCAATCTCGTCGGCAAACAGCATCCGCCCCTGCTCCGCGTCGTCGAACACAAAGCTGGATGTGGCAAAAATCGGCACCGAATGTTCGCGGTGCTGCGAACGTGGCACCTGGCTGCGGATGGCGTTGGTCTCGAACTTTTTTTTCATGGTTTATCTTCAGCCCTGCCGGCACATCACTTTATGATCTCGTACGAGCTGGTGATGTTGGCGGTTTTGTTGATGATCCGCGCCACCGAGCAGTATTTGGTGAGCGACAGTTCAATGGCACGGGCCACTTTGTTCTCGTCAAGGTCGCCGCCGAGTACGAAATGCAGGTGGATGTCGGTAAAGATTTTGGAATCGCCTTCCTCTTCTCTTTTGGCCGTCATCTTCATGCTGTACGATGTGGGGTTCATCTTCTGTTTGTGCAGGATCGAGATCACATCGATGGAGCTGCATCCGCCCAGTGACGAGAGCAGCGTCTGCATGGGACGCATGCCGGCATTTACGCCGCCAATTTCGGCCGTTCCATCCATGTCGATGGTATTGCCAGATTCGTTTTCCGCCCTGAAGTGATGATCGTTGTTAACCCTTTTTAGCGTGATTTCCATAATAATCCGAGATGATTTTTGGGTGTTAGTGTAAAATTATCAGTTGGAAAATAAGCCTGCGGGAACAGTGGTCAAAGTTTCTTTCAAAAATGTTTCAGAATCCTCCGCGGTAAAGCGGTTCCTTCGGCCAAATTGGCGGAACGGAATACCGTAACAGACAACCACTGACCGTCGGGCGGAGTTGTGTTTCCGCCAAATGGCCGGAACGGAAAACCGTCACATACAATCTTTGATCGTCGGATGGAGTTGTGTTTCCGCCAAATGGCCGGAACGGAAAACCGTCACAAACTATCATTTACCGTCGGATGGAGTTGTGTTTCCGCCAAATGGCCGGAACGGAAAACCGGTTTGCGGGTTAAATGCCCCATGGCTGTATGTATAAAATCTTCTTCACGTTGTAACCCTGCAGGAAAAATCCGGATCCCGGTACTGAGCAAGCCGGTACTGAGCAAGCCATTTATGAGTATGCCATTTATGGGTACGCAGTTTATGAGCAAGCCGTTTATGAAAATGCCGGCTATTACCATCCCGTTTATGAGCAAGCCGATTTTGAGTATCCCGGTTACGAGCATCCCGTTTATGAGCAAGCCGTCTATGAGTATCCCGTTTACACGTATTCCGGTTCCAATCACCCCGTTTATGATCATCCCGGCTCTGATAGCCCTGGTGTTGCTGGCAGGCTGCAGCTCGTCGCGACCGGCCGCCGATACCGGAACCGAAGATCCGGTGTATACTGAAAATCCGTTTTATTATGATGATGCGCATCATGTTATGCTCAGGATTGGCGCCGAACCGCAGCCCGGACTTCTGAACAGGTATAACCGCTATTTGGAGGAGCATCCCTGGCAGGCCTACCGGTTCTGGCAGGATGATGTGCTGGGGCTGGAAACCGCCTTCGACCGGATTGTGTACACGATGCCCGAGTTTGCGGCAAGTGGGTATCAGGCCGAACTGATCGACCGGCCGGTACCGGTTTACCCCAAAAAGAAACCGTTGGCCGGCAGGGTGCTCATTGTGGAAGTGTCCATGATTATTGACCCCGACGGCCGGGTGGAGTTTGCGGAACTGGCGAACATCCGCAGAAATGAGAATGAGCCGGAGAGCAGGCTGTCGACAGCCCTGAACGGAGAAACCCCGAAATGGACCGGCAGCAGGCTGCACGAACTGGACCTTCCCTACATCCGGCACAGCCTTGAAAATGCCGTTGCATATGTGTTCAGGCCCGTTCAATTCAACGGACAACCCGTGCGCTTCAACGTGATCGTGTCATATATATATGAAGCCGATAAACTGAATAGAACAATAGAACAATAGAACAATAGAACAATAGAATATGGAATAGGGAATAGGGAATAGGGAATGGGGAACTGATTTGGGGATACACAATTTCGAAGGTAACAGCGACGGTGCAGTTGGTATGCTTTGAGTTAGGGATCTACGGAGCAATCGAGCAATTGAGTTTGGAAGTAATGGATTTGCTCACCCCCCTTTTGCCTCGCGCCTTCTAACTTTTGCCTTTTGCTTTTTGCCTTTTGCTTTCCCTATGCTTTTTTTACGCGCTTTGAGCAGAAGTGCAGGTGGAATTCAGGAGCGGCGGTATCACGAGCGTGGCAACTGGACAAAAAAAACCCGGCCGGGTTTCTGTCCGGCCGGGAATACTTTTTCTCTTGATGACACTAACTAAACCAAGGTACGTATGTGGTGTACCAAACCATGTGTGTGTTGTTATATAGACGTACAAGGAATAATATTGTTGCGCTTTTTTTTAAAGAAAACCGGTTTTTTATATAAATAACTGAAAAACAGGGCAACTGTTTATTTTTATTCACCGGTTTTCGGGCGGGGCAGGATATCAAGCCGCCATATTTTTTTGGATGGTCCGCGTATGCTGCACAAATCGGATGGCCGCATGTCCGAACTTCATATTGTCTTCAGGCGGTCGGGTTTAAGATGGGCCCGGGATGCGGGCTCAGCGAATATGGATGGGCCCGTTTCGGACGATGTTTCAGCCAGTTCAAGCACGCGTTCAACAATTTCGGTCTTGTTGTCGGGGAAATTAATTTTACGCGGTTCAGAATGTTCGAGCCAGTTACGGAGCCGCACCGGGAAATCACGGCCGATGGTGTTTTCTACGGTTATTCCCAGTTGTTTAAGCGCAACGGCATTGCATTTCTGTTCGTACTGGTTTTTCATGGGAATCACCATCATTTTTTTCCCAAGATATAGACCCTCGGCCGGGGCTTCGAATCCGGCCCCGAGAATACATCCGTGGCAGGTTTCCAGGCTGTGCAGATAGTCTGTACCGCTTACGGGCATCACATCCACATTCCCGGCAGAATAGCCTGCCCGGCACGATTTGGAAAATATCTGCCATCTGATACCCGGAATGGCATGAAAAAACCCGAGCAGCCAGCGGTCGTCATACGCCGGCAGATAAACGGTGATGTGGCCTTCGTCAGCGGGATCAAGGTTGCGTACCGCACTCCTGATGAGCGGGGTGTGGATGAATGTATCGTATGTGTGAAAATGAACCCCGACGGCCTTTTCAACCGGCGCGTAATAGTTGAATACCGCCTCGGCAGCTGGATTGCGCAGTGCCGGACGCGGGGTTTTATCCGACAGGAAAGCGGCCTGATGGCTCAGCCCCACGCAGGGTATGCCTGCCCGTCTTGCCGCCCAGGCGGTTACCGGTTCAAAATCGTTGATCACCAGGTCGTACCGCTGGATAGGGAAATCGCGTACATCCTGAAAAAACCGCCGCAGAGAAAGTTTCAGAAGTGTTTTGGGGATGTCGATGCCGCCTGTTTTGCCAAATGTGTAGCTGATGCCGTCGAGGTGGTAATCGACAGGCTGACCCATCTTCACATCCACACAGTTGCCGCTCAGCAGTACATCCACCCGGCCCTGTTTTCGGAACAGGGGGATGAATTCACCGGCGCGGCAGGCGTGGCCGTTACCGGTACCCTGTACGGCGTATAGAATCTTCATTTTGTGCGATTATGTGTTCAAAATCTTCCTGGTTCATCTCGAAAAAGTTGTCGTCTTCAACCTCCGGATAGGGATCCAGCTCGTCGGGCAACGTACTGTGATCGTAGCGGTAGAGCTGCCATTCCCCGTTGTGGTATTCGAGGGATGTCAGGTTTTCGACCCAGTCGCCGGAATTTAGGTAGGTAACGCTACCCTTCCCGTTTACGCAGCGTTTTATTACCGGACGGTGAATGTGACCGCAAACCACGTACTCATACCCGTTGTCGATAGCGAGGTCGGTGGCGGTATTTTCGAAGTCGTTGATAAACGTGACCGCAGATTTTACCCCGTCTTTAATGCTTTTTGAGAACGACATTTTCCCGCGACCCAGCTTGCAGGAGATAAAATTGACAAACCTGTTCAGAAGGATGAGCAGATCGTAGCCAAATCCGCCGAGTTTGGCAACGGTTTTGGAGTACTTCATGGTCACATCAAAAACATCACCGTGAAAAAACCAGGCTGTTTTTCCATTCAGTTCGATGAGCAGCTTATCGCAGAGATGAAAATTGCCAAGTTTCAGGTCGGAAAATTTACGCAGTTTTTCGTCATGGTTGCCGGTGAGATAATAGACCACTGTTCCTTTCGACATCAGGCTGATAATGGTTTTTATAACCTTCATGTGCGTGTCGGGCCAGTAGTACTTTTTAAACTGCCACATATCCATGATATCGCCGTTCAGGATGAGCATCCGGGGTTTGATACTTTTCAGGTAAAGGTTCAGCTCAGTGGCGTGGCAGCCATAGGTGCCGAGGTGCACATCCGAAATAACAACAAGGTCGACCGGTCTTTTGCTCATTTTTGAGTTTTTCAAAAGATGGGCCCGAAAAATGACCTAATTGTTACGTGCGTGTTACCTAAACATTAAATGTGAACCCAAACGTCATGCAGAGCGCAGTCCTGAGCGCAAACCTGTGCAGCGGTCTGTAGTCTAAGGACGAAGTCGAAGCATGTGGGCAGAGCGCAGCTCTGCCCGTGGGGGCAAACTTTTACGAAGCAGCGCGTTTCCGGAGGCTATGAATAGCCTCCACGTGCTTCGACTTCGCCCTTCGACTCCGCTCCGCTGCGCTCAGGACTGCGCTCAGCATGACGTTTGGGTGCCGCCACTTCAAAACTCAATTGCTCTATTGCTCCGTAGATCCCTAACTCAAACCAGGCCTACACCACCCTCGTTTACATTACCCCGATCACCATTACAAAAGCGGATTTTATTGAATCCGTTGATGTGTATTACAAAAAGAATCCGTTTATTGGGCGCATTGATCGGATTGGCAGCACCCGTTAACCAAATCAATTGGTTATCAGTATTTTAAATATTGATCTACAAGTATTATAATAGCCATATTAATTTATGGAGGAAAAACAGTGACAATCGGAGTTATTAAAGAGAATCAGTCCGGCGAGAACAGGGTTGCCCTGAGTCCGGAATCGACCGGAAAACTCGTGCAGCAGGGCCATATGGTGCTGGTGGAAAAAGATGCGGGCAAGTCGGCCCATTTTACGGACGAGGCCTATACCAATGCCGGCGGCACCATAATAGCCACCGCCGAAGAAGTGCTTGGCGCATCCGGCATCATCGTAAAAATTCAGCCGCCGGTGCCCGCAGAGGTTGCCGCCATGAAAGAGGGCACCGTACTGATCGGTTTCCTGTGGGCGCTGCAGAACAGGGAACTGGTTGACCTGCTCAATAAGCACAAAATTACCGCCCTGGGGATGGAGGCACTGCCGCGCATCAGCCGTGCCCAGAAGATGGATGCCCTGTCGGCCATGAGCAATATTGCGGGTTATAAGGCGATCCTGATCGGCGCGTCGCTGCTGGGCAAGTACATGCCCATGCTGATGACCGCCGCCGGCACGGTGGCCCCGTCGAAGGTGCTGGTTCTGGGGGCCGGTGTTGCGGGCCTGCAGGCAATTGCCACCGCCAAACGCCTCGGCGCGGTTGTGGAAGCGTTCGACGTGCGCAGCGTTGTGAAAGAACAGATTGAAAGCCTCGGCGCGAAATTCCTGGAGGTGGAACTCGAAAAAGAGGATACCGAAACCGCCGGCGGATACGCGAAGGAACTCAGCGAAGAAAACAAGCGCCGGCAGCAGCAGGCCGTACACGAGCGGTCGAAAGTGATGGATATGATCGTCACCACCGCCCTCATCCCCGGCAGGCCGGCCCCGAAACTGATCACCAAAGCAATGGTGGCCGACATGCAGCCCGGCACCGTGATCGTAGACCTGGCGGCCGAGCAGGGCGGGAACTGCGAGCTCACCAAACCCGGCGAAACCTACACGACCACGAACGGCGTGATTATAGCAGGTCCGCTCAATATTCCTGCATCCATGCCCTACCACGCGAGCCAGCTCTACTCCCGAACGGCCCTGGCGCTGCTGCTGCACATCCTGAAAGACGGACAGCTGAACCTCGACTTCGACGATGAGATCACCGGTCACACAACCATCACCCATAACGGAGAGCTGGTCAGCCCCCTGATGAAGGGTGCGTGAGTGCGGAACAGACTGAACACCCGGAAAACTGAACATCCGGAACAGGCCGGGAAATGCGGAAAATTCTTTACATCCTGAAAAGTTTAAGAACTCCCGGTAAAGCCCGGAAACAGCGGTCATCAAAGCTTACTAACACGAAAAAGCAATAAATCGGAATTATGGAGACAATGATTTTCAACCTTTTCATCTTTACGCTGGCATGTTTTGTCGGTTTTGAGGTGATATCAAAAGTACCCCCAACCCTGCATACCCCGCTGATGTCGGGCGCGAATGCGATCTCGGGTATCACCCTGATCGGCGCCCTCATTGTAGTCGGCCATGCCGGCGACGTGATGAGCACCTGGTTCGGATTTGTGGCCATCGTGTTCGCCACCATCAACGTGGTGGGCGGCTTCATGGTTACCGACCGCATGCTCAACATGTTCAAAAAGAAGGAGGATAACCAATGAACAATCCACTGGTACCTGCGGGATTTGAAGAACTGGCGGTTATCCTCATCCAGCTTGTCTATTTGCTGGCTGTCGGGATGTTCATTCTCGGGCTGAAGCGGCTGAGTTCGCCGGCCACCGCGGTTTCCGGCAACCGGATGGCCTCACTGGCCATGTTCGTGGCCGTGATCGTGACCCTGTTCGACCGCGAAATCCTCTCTTTCGAATACATTATTGCCGGTGTGATCGTGGGAAGCCTGATCGGGGCCGTGCTGGCCAAAAAGGTCGAAATGACCTCCATGCCCGAACTCGTCGCCGTTTTCAACGGCTTCGGCGGGGGCGCATCGGCGCTGGTGGCCACGGCCGAGTACATCCGCGTGCCACAGACAGGAATGGATTTTGCCGGGATACCGGTCAATGTGCTTATCACCATGTCGATTTCGGTGTTCATCGGGTCCATCACCTTTACAGGAAGCCTGATCGCATTCGGCAAGCTGAAGGGCATCCTTTCGGGCAATCCGTTCGTGTTTCCGGGGCAGAAAATCCTCAATGCGCTTCTGGTTGTTCTGGTGGTCGTCGCGACCGTCATGCTCATCCTTGATCCGTCGAACTGGATCATTTACGCGTCCATCGGCGGCATTTCCCTGCTGATAGGCATCCTGATCGTACTGCCGATCGGCGGCGCCGACATGCCCGTGGTCATCGCGCTGCTGAACTCCATGTCGGGGGTTGCGGCATCCGCTGCCGGGTTTGTGATCGACAACAACATTCTTATCGTGGCCGGCGCGCTTGTGGGCGCATCCGGGCTCATCCTTACCATGATCATGTGCAAGGCGATGAACCGCACGCTCACGCACGTTATTTTCGGCGCCTTCGGAAGTGAAGCGGTAGGCCTGCTCGGACCTGAAACGGCAGGCGGCAAATCCATCCGTGAGGTGAGCCCCGATGACCTGGCCATGATGACCGCCTACGCCAAGCGCGTAATAATTGTGCCCGGTTACGGCCTGGCCGTTGCCCAGGCGCAGCACGTGGTGCGCGAGGTGGCCGATCAGCTCGAAAAACGCAATGTGGATGTGAAGTATGGCATCCACCCGGTTGCAGGACGCATGCCGGGCCACATGAACGTACTGCTTGCCGAGGCCAACGTGCCCTATCCGCAGCTGGCCGACATGGACGAGATCAACCCGGACTTCCCGAAAACCGACGTGGTGCTGGTAATCGGCGCCAACGACGTGGTAAACCCCGACGCCAGGACCAACCCGGCCAGCCCGATCTACGGCATGCCGATCCTGAACGCGGATGAAGCCAGGGCGGTCGTCGTGTTCAAACGGAGCCTGAACCCCGGCTTTGCCGGCATCGACAACCAGCTGTTCTATAACGAAAACTCCTACATGTTTTTCGGCGACGCGAAAAAATCGCTGAGCTCGCTTCTCGAAGCACTCAAAGAAATAGATTAGTGGTTGGATTTTGAGTGAGTAGGAAGAAAGGTGGTTGTAGCGGGTTTTGAACATTAGAACAAGTGAACAAGTGAACAATTGAACGGCGAAGTGGTTTGCGTGATGTTCACTGGTAGAGAAAATTGTTAATAAAAAACGTCACCCAGAGCGCAGTCCTGAGCGCAGTCCTGAGCGCAAGCCTGCGCAGCAGGCTGTAGTCGAAGGGCGGAGACGAAGGACGAAGTCGAAGGGCGTGGGGGGAGCTTTCGCTCCCCCCATCATTTCATTATTTTCTGAACCGTTACTACAGGGTTAGTGTTTTAAACTAATGCAGAAATTAAATCATCTCTTATTTGTCATCGGTCTGCTGGTTACCCTTTGCGTTTCGAATTCTTGTAGTAATGCAGAGGATACGTATGATTTATCAACTCATATTGATGATATTTATATACCTGAAAATTTGGATGATGCATTTGACCAATTAGATCAATTCTTAAGTGCTGAAAATATTGACACACTGAAAGCTCTACAATCCGAAAACGATTTAGTCATGTATCATTTCAGTCTTGGCTTATGGATGAGAAATAATTGGGGGCTTTGGCGAGGTTCCCGATTAACTAAACACTTCAATGATTTAGGAATTTATCACCCAGATGATATGTCCGGAATAATCCTTGTCTCATATTGGAGAAGACTAAATAATCTTCCTGTCAAATTAGAAGAACAAATAAAGTACTACCAAGAGTTTTGGGAGAAGGCTGCTCATCCAGACACATCTTTGATAGAATTGCCACCCCCACCAACTGATACCGTAAAAAATTGAACACTAACAAGCATTACTTATGACGTGTAAGCCAATGTTGCTTATATTTTTACATGGTCACTACACAGCAGAAATACCAGACCGTTATGGCACCGGCGGGTAAGCTGGT
>RECM01000132.1 GCA_007694035.1 Balneolaceae bacterium | reverse complement strand
TGAATCGATACTGCAGCAGTTTCAGAACTTCACCACGGCGGTGCGTTTGGGCAATACCGAAAAACTGGCCCTTGCCCTGGCCAATAAAACGGCCATCCCCCGCGGAAAAAGGCTGAGTGATGAGGAGATGGAGATACTGATCGACCAGTTATTTGCCTGCGAACACCCCTATTTCGACCCGATGAACAAGCCGACCATTATTTACATCCCCCTCGAAGAGATAAAAGACAGGTTCAGGTAAAACAAACAGATAGCCGGACAGAATAACGTGACACGAAAATTTGAGTTAAAATTATGTCATGTTCTTTTTCTTCAGGGTATTTCTGTTATATTTGTGTAAGTACGTTAGACAGATAAATTGCAATCGGAATCGGAAGCATGGATGTAGCAATCATAGAATTTGCACTCCTGTTTGTAGCTTTGGGGCTGAGCAAGTTGCTGGTGATGGCCATACAGCATTACAGGCACAGATCCGAGGTGGATGAACTTGTTGGGCAGTTTAACATTTGCTGGAACGGCAAGGAAGAGGATGAACTCTACGCATGGTATCGTGTGAGGATGCATCTGATGAATACCAACGCAAGCCAGCGCAGGAAAAATTACGTTGACCAGCGCATAAGCAATCTCAATAAATCAAAGATTGTAAGCAAAACGATGGTGACCCCGCGGGGTGAGTTACTGATGAAGCCTGCGAAAAAAGACACATCCTATTGACGCGGTCTGGTATTTATGTCATTTTCATGAATCTGCGGGTGCGGTAAAACCGGGCTATATCTATCTCTTCCGGTAACTTAGTACCGCTGTGAATATGATCGGCCAGCAGTTCTGCGGCCAGTGGCGCCATCAACAGCCCCCTTGATCCCATACCGGCAATACAGAAAAATCCCCGTGTTTTCCAATGGCCGCCCACGCAGGGTTTTCTGTCGGGTGTTGTAAGCCGGATTCCTGCCCAGTATTCGGTACGTGTTAATGCCCCGGCAATCTGTGGGCACATTTTTCTGAAACGACCGAGCAGTTCCATCCCGGTATCAACGGAGGCTTCACTGTTGTGATAGGTATGTTCGTATGTACTCCCCACAACCACCCGGTTCCGGCCGATGAAGGCTGCATACCCCGATGAAGCCACCGAGCAGCCCGGATCAGGAAAACCGTTGTATGCCGCCACCACAACCTGGCCTTTTACCCGGTTGAATTTCAAAGGTGCCCATTGTGGGTAGTCATCAATACCGGAGCCGGGTGCAAAGATGATTCTTGGCGATCTGAATTCCCGGTCATCACTTATAACAGTGTGGCAGTCGGCCCCTTCATAAACTTCCGTCTTTTCAAACGAAAAAAGTGTTGAGCCCAAATGTGTCAGTTTTGCACGTATTCCCGAGAGCAGGCCCGGCAGATCGATTGTCATACCAACCGGAATCCACAGCGCCCCCGTTTTTGCCTGCACCAATGGGAATCTTTCGGTTGCTTCGCCGGATTCAAGCCATTCGGTCCAGCCCTGTTTCCAGCCGTTCACCCTGATGCTGTTTTTGAATGCGTCTGCCTGTGCGCTGCTGGCGGCCGGTCTCAGAATACCCTTTTTAATAACGGCAGAACCGGATTGTTCATCCCCGGTCAACTCCGATAGCCGGTTCAGGCTTTCGATGCAGGCCTCAGATTGCCAGCTTTTTTTTGCCTCACGACCGTATGCGGGATTTGCAAGGCCACCGGGCAGGCCGGAGGCACCTGCGCCTGCCGGCTTGTCAATTATGGCTGTAGCATACCCCTTTGTCTGAAGTTGCAGCGCGGTTGTGAGCGCAGAAATGCCGCCGCCCAGAACAATGGCATCGTAGTCTGCGGCGCCCATCAGGAGGTAAGCAGATCGTTACTGTAAGAAAACTGTACGCCCGCACTTTCCATCTCTTCCCAGGCCTTGTTAACAGACCCTTCGATATCGATTCCGGCAACCGCATCGCGTATCACAGTTACCCCGAACCCTTCTTTAACGGCATCGAGTGCTGTCCATTTTACACAAAAATCGCTGGCGAGGCCGGCTATATAAAGCGAATCGAAACCCCTGTCGCGCAGGTAGCCTGTAAGGCCGGTACCGGTTTTATGGTCGTTTTCATAAAAACCCGAGTAGGAGTCAATTTCCTTACGGAAGCCTTTCCGGATGATCAGCTGGGCGCTTGTTGTATCCAGGGCTGGATGAAAATCAGCACCCGGGGTGCCCTGTATACAGTGATCAGGCCAAAGAACCTGATCGCCGTAGGGCATTTCTGCAGTATCGAACGGTTGTTTGCCATCGTGGGATGAGGCGAAGGAGTGGTGACCCCCGGGGTGCCAGTCCTGCGTGATCAGAATGTGGTCAAACTGTTTCGAAAGCCTGTTCACAACTGGTATAATTTTGTCTCCGTCGGGCACGGCAAGCGCACCGCCCGGGCAGAAATCGTTCTGAATATCGACAATTAAAAGTGCTTTCATAAGATCATTGGTTTAATCGTAGTAATTATTCAGAAGCATTTCTTCAGATTTCAAGTCATCATCTGCTGTTAAACGCCTGTTCTATAAGTTTATGCCGCAATTCCGACAGACCTTTACTTATGCCAACCTTGTATACATGCGGAAAGTAAAACCGTTTGTGTTCAACGGGCAGGCAGTTAATCCTGGATGCAGCATACCGGGCCGTTTCGGTAACGGAGGTCAGTTCACAGGTAATTACTCCATCGCTCATGGCAGGGTGAAGCAACTGTTCGAACGCAAAACCGGATACATCGCTTTTTTTGAGTGGCTGGTGCGGATGATAGATCGTATCAAGGCTGGCTTCGGAATCCTCAAGCATAATACCATCGCCATAAAACATGCCCTTACCATTGAAATAGCGATGAACCTGCTTGAGACCGGGCAGGTTAACCTTCTCGATATTTTCTGACACCTTCAGCCTTGGCTGATCGTTGATCATCGATAGTTTATATACCCCTTCAAGAGCAGGAGTCTGATACGCGGTGGCGAGGCGTGTGCCTACCCCGAACACATCGATGGGCGCCTCCTGTTCAAGAAGGCTTTTAATAAGATATTCATCGAGCTGGTTCGAGGCAGCTATTTTCACGTATCCCAGCCCGGCGTCGTCGAGCATGGCCCTGGCCCGTTTGCTCAGATAGGCAAGGTCGCCGCTGTCGAGCCGTATTGCAATGAGTTTATGGCCATTTTTCTCGAGTTCATGCGCAACTTTTATGGCATTCGGAACGCCGCTTTCAAGGGTGTTGTAAGTGTCGACGAGCAGGATGCATTTATCGGGATAATGTTCTGCATAGGTTCGGAAAGCCAGCAACTCAGATTCGAAACTCTGGATCCAGGAGTGTGCCTGGGTGCCATCAACACGTACATCAAAATAGAAACCGGTCTGTACGTTGGATGTTGAGTCGAGCCCGCCTATAATCGCAGCTTTAGATGCGTTAATGCCACCGAACCCCTGTGCGCGCCGGAGACCGAATTCCATCAGCCTGCGGTTGCCTGCGGCAATTCTGAGCCGGGCGGCCTTGGTTGCAATCAGCGACTGGAAATTCACAATGTTCAGAAGCAGGGTTTCCACTATCTGGGCTTCGATTATGGGCCCTGATATGCGGATAACAGGTTCATTCGGGAAAACGACGTCGCCCTCACGTACCGAAGCCACATCGGCGGTGAACCGGAAGCCTGACAGATAGCTGAGGAATTCGTCTCTGAACCCCAGTGATTTGAGATACTGCAGATGGTCGTTGTGAAAACGCATGTCGCGCAACAGGGGCAAAAGGTCGCTTATGCCGGCAAAAACCACAAAGGCCCCTTCGAACGGATTGCTGCGGAAGAAGTAGTCGAATGTTGACCTTTCATCACTTTTTCCGCTCAGATAATAACCCTGTGCCATTGTCAGTTCATACATATCGACGTAAAGGCCGATGTCTCGTTTTATATCGAACATTTTATAATCGGAATAATGTTTTTACGTGAGTGAGCATACAATCGAAGAAATTATCCATATGCAAACAACAGCTTGTAACCCTGCCTGTATCCATCCGGCCGGCAGGTTTTCGGACATTCCGCCTGCACTGCACACCAATCAGAAATAGTATCGGTAACCCGTTGCTGACTTTCAGTTATGGCAGAAGGTACATCAGGGAACGTGTTTCATAATAACGATGACCTGAGTTCAATGCAAAAAACGGCTGTCAGAAATATTGAAGGCGGGCATGGGGCTACGCACAAAATAAATTATATTGTAGTGCTCACAGCACGAAAACCGGAACTATAATAAACACGAAGTAACATCGAATACATGCGTTTCCGCCTGCCCATTGCGGCCCTGCTGCTGTTTTTTTGCTTCCAGGGAGCGGTGCACGCCCAAACCCTCACCAACGGGCAGATACTGGCAGATATTGGTGCCACTTCACTGCTGGAATCGGATCTGTGGGATGCGGCCGGTGGCCGGATAATGCTGCAGGCCGAACTTCCGTCACCGCTGAAGGCCCGGCTTCTGTCCGGTCTGATAGGCAGCGGAAGGCAGATCAGCATTGACGAGGGCGAAGGCCAGCGGATCCGGCTGGAATGGACCACTTCCAACCGGCTGGAGCGCATCGACAGGCACACGGCCAGGAGGAAGCTGGACGGCACGATAGCTGTTTATCTGATTTCCGGCGATCAGACTGTACTGGGAACCGAGGTTATTCCGTTCTATTACGAAGACAATGTGGATGCAGACGGTGCCGAAGCGCTGGCCGGAAACTGGACTGCCGAGCGGTTCAGGGTTGTCGACATGGACAAAAGACCCGGTCTATGGCGCCGTATCGCCGAACCGGCCGTGGTTATTGCGGCAACCGGGGTCACTGTATTCCTGCTCTATAACGTGCGAAGCCAGTGATGCGTAACCTTTTCTATATTTTTCTGCTTTCAGTGCTGCTGGCATCATGTGCAACCCCGACCCAGCCTACCGGCGGTGAGCCCGATCGCAGCGGCCCAACCGTTCTGTCGAGCGAGCCGGCCGACGGTACCATCAATTTCAGTGATGACCAGATCAGGTTCAACTTCGACAAGTACATCGCAAGGAACACATTTCTGCGTGCATTCAGTATTGAACCGGATATGGGCATTACATACAGCGTGAGGTGGAGGGGCCGTTCAGCTATCATACGCTTTGATGATGCGCTTCCCGATTCCACCACGATTATTTTCAGGCTGAGTACCGATCTGGGCGATGCCAACAACAACCGGATGAAACAGCCATATACTCTTGCCATGTCGACCGGGCCGGCCATAGACAAGGGCGAAATCAGGGGACGTGTGCTGAAAAGGGCAGACGGCCGCCCATGGACCGAAGGCATTGTACTGCTGTACCGGCACCCTTTCGATTATTCGGAAAGGGCCGATTACGCCGTACAGCCGGATACAGGCGGGCATATACGGTTCAACTATCTGAGAGAGGGAACCTATAACGCATTCTGGGTAGATGACCGCAACCGCAACAAGCGCTGGGACCGTGCTTCGGAAGCGGCAAGGCCATTCCCGGTCGAATCGGTACAGGTAGCCGACGATCAGGTTGCCTCCCTTGACACTACCTATATCGCTATTCCCGATACCATCAGACCGACCCTGCAGGGAATCGGGCTGCTGTCGTCTTTGAGAATGCGGCTCCGTTTCAGCGAAGATGTTGAATTTGATGATGAAGCGAGTATCACTGTCCTGGATTCCCTGGGGCAGAATGTTCACACCGCACGTCCCCTGTATACGGAAAAAGTACAGCAGAATGTACTGTATGCACAGATGCCCGGTCAACTGGATACCGAAGCCACTTTTTCGGTTTCACTTGCCGGGATAACCGACCGGGCCGGAAATCTGGCTGAAGCCACCGATATTACCTTTACGGGCTCGGCCGCCAGGGATACCACTGCCCAGCGTATCATCCTGAATGAATCGGAGAGGGGTATTTATCCGGATCAGCCGGTCACGATCCGCTATGCCGCCGTAATTGAAGATCCCGCAGTGGTTGATTCGCTCATTGTAATAGAAGACGAGATTACACACACCGGCTGGGACAGCACCGTCGTTCGCGGGAATCTGCTATATCTGTATCCTGAGGGCAGGTGGAAGGAGGGGAGCAGGTACCAGGTCAGACTGTGGAGTCCCCAGCGGCAGGATCGTTCGAGTTTTGAACTCAAAGTATGGCATCCGTCCACACTCGGCGACCTTGATATTTCCATTCCTGCCGATACCACCGGTATCTGGTATTACCGGCTTATGAACAAGGAAGGCATTCAGATCAGGAATGGACACATGCAGGGGAGGGTTGAGCTCAAAGACCTGCCGGAAGGGGATTATATTCTGCAGGCATTCAGTGATCCCGGGCAGACCGGCAGATGGGATCATGGCTCGGTTGCCCCCTACCGGAAACCGATGCCCGGTTACGTCGATCCACTGGTAAAGATCCGCAGCCGGATGACGACCGAGCTGATTGTGAGAACCCGGGCGGATACCATCGCCGAAGAAAGTGAGGGCGACCATGACGCTGACGCTGATCCAGACCCAGACACTGACTCAGAATGACTCAGAATGACTCAGAATGACTCTGAATCTGACCCCGACCCCGACACTGACCCAGATACTGACTACGAATGACTACGAATGACTCTTAATCTGACACCGACACCGACACTGATAACGACCACGTCTCCAACACCGACCCCGGCAAGTAAACAGGCCATTTAATTCTCATCCTGTCATTCCGTATCTTGAAAAACCGCTTTTTCATTTTTCAGCAAACTGTTTCTCAATGGCTTCAACGTCAAAAACCAAAGTAAAAAAGACGGCTGAACCTGTTCAGCCGGTCAAGCCCTATAAGTCGAAGCACATCATCCGTTTTGTTACAGCTGCCAGCCTATTCGACGGGCACGACGCAAGTATCAATATAATGCGGCGCATCCTGCAGTCGAGCGGGGCGGAGGTTATCCACCTCGGGCACAACCGGTCGGTTGATGAAATCGTGAACTGCGCCATACAGGAAGATGTACAGGGAATCGCCATCAGCTCCTATCAGGGCGGACACATGGAGTATTTCAAGTATATGGTCGACCTGTTGCGGGAACGCGGCTGCGGGCACATCAGGGTATACGGCGGCGGCGGCGGGGTTATCGTGGAACGTGAAATCGCAGAGCTGCATGAGTACGGAGTAGCCCGCATCTTTTCACCCGACGACGGCCGGACATTTGGCCTGCAGGGCATGATCAATCTGATGCTGGAGAGCTGCGACTATGACCCTCTGCAGACGGAGGCCATTGATCCGGCCCTCGTTCTGCAGAAAGATAAAAGGGTGATTGCCAGATGCATCACCGATCTCGAAAACAGGTCAGGTAAATTTATTAACTATAAGGATGGTATATTATTAGGTACTGACAACAAGAATTATTCTGCATCTGCCGACACGAAGATAATCCCTCTGATCGGCATTACAGGAACCGGTGGAGCCGGGAAAAGCTCGCTTACCGATGAGCTTGTGCGGAGGTTCCTCACCGAGTATGGCGAAAAGCACATAGCCGTGATTTCGGTTGATCCATCGCAGCGCAGTTCGGGTGGTGCGCTGCTGGGCGACCGCATCAGGATGAACAGCATCAACACCGACCGGGTGTACATGCGCAGTCTGGCAACCAGGGCCTCGAACAGGGCAACCAGCGAGGCCGTGCACGGGGCTGTGGCCATTTGCAAGGCGGCAGGCTATGATCTGATCATTGTGGAGACCAGCGGCATCGGTCAGAGCGATACCGAGATTGTTGATATCGCGGATATCTCCGTTTATGTGATGACCAGCGAATACGGTGCGGCCACCCAGCTTGAGAAGATCAATATGCTCGACCTGGCCGATCTTGTGGTACTGAACAAGTTTGAGAAAAAAGGATCGCTCGATGCCCTGCGTGACATCAGGAAGCAGTACAAGCGCAACCGCGGCCTGTGGCACGCTAAAGATGAGGATGTACCGGTTTACCCGACCATAGCGGCCCAGTTCAACGACGAGGGAGTGAACAGGCTGTTCAGCGCAATGGCAGACCGCATAAACGAACATTATGATGTGGAGTGGACCCGGTCGATCTACACGGATAGCCGTCCGGCTGAGGATTTGCACAAGCAGGCCATCATTCCGGGAAAAAGGGTAAGATACCTTTCCGATATCTCCGATGAGGTACGCAACTACCACGCCTGGGTGGAGCAACAGGCGGAAACTGCCAGGCGAATCGGTGATGTGGAGGGTACGCTTGAGCAGATTTCGAAATGGAACCCCGATGACCGCATGGCGCTTGAAAAGAGACTCAGGGAGATGCATGCACACCTGCGGTCCCGGCTTGATGCCATAAGCATCAACATCCTTGATAACTGGAACAAGGTTACCGAAAAGTACAAAAGCGATGTGCTGGAGTCGAAAGTCCGGGAGAAGGTCATCCGCAGTAATATGTATACCAAGTCGTTGAGCGGCTTAAAAATACCACGTGTAAGCTTACCTAAATTCGAGGGGTATGGCGACCGCCTGCGTTTTGCCCTTCTCGAAAACCTGCCCGGTTATTTCCCATACACTGCCGGTGTTTTTTCCCTGAAGCGGGAGGGTGAGGACCCTGCCCGGATGTTCGCTGGCGAGGGCACTCCCGAACGCACAAACAAACGGTTCCACTATGTGAGCGAGGGTATGCCGGCCCATCGCCTGTCGACGGCTTTTGATTCGGTTACACTGTACGGCGAAGATCCCGACCGGCGTCCCGACATCTACGGGAAAGTGGGCAACTCGGGTGTGAGCATCTGTACCCTCGACGATATGAAAAAACTGTATTCCGGTTTTGAACTTACAAAGCCGAATACGTCCGTTTCGATGACCATCAACGGGCCGGCGCCGATGATCCTGGCCATGTTCATGAATACGGCCATCGATCAGGAGGTGGAGCGATACCTCCGCGAACAGGGTATGATGGATGAGGCCGAAAAGAAAATTCGGGCCTGGTTTGAGCGCCGTGAAGCCAACCGACCGGAATACCATGGCAGTCTGCCATCGGGCAACGACGGGTTCGGGCTTGGCACGCTTGGAATTCCCGGCGACCAGCTGCTTGATGCGGAAACCTATGGCCGGATCAGGCTGGAGGCGCTACAGACGGTGAGGGGTACTGTTCAGGCCGACATCCTGAAAGAGGACCAGGCCCAGAACACGTGTATCTTCAGTACCGAATTCGCACTCAGGATGATGGGCGACATTCAGGCAAGCTTCACCCGCAACCGGGTACGGAATTACTATTCGGTATCCATATCCGGCTATCATATAGCGGAGGCAGGGGCCAATCCGATAACCCAGGCGGCATTCACCCTGGCCAACGGATATACCTATGTGGAGTACTATCTGTCGCGTGGGCTCAAGATTGATGATTTTGCCCACAACCTGTCGTTCTTCTTCAGTAACGGCCTTGACCCTGAATATGCGGTGATCGGGCGTGTGGCGCGACGTATTTGGGCCATATCGATGAAGAACCGGTACCGTGCCAACGACCGGTCCCAGAAGCTGAAGTACCATATTCAGACCAGCGGCCGCTCTCTGCATGCCATGGAGATTCAGTTCAACGACATCCGGACAACCCTTCAGGCGCTGCTGGCAGTGTACGACAACTGCAACTCCCTGCATACCAACGCATACGATGAAGCTATAACCACACCCACTGAGGAATCGGTACGCCGGGCCCTGGCCATTCAGCTGATCATCAGCAAGGAGCTGGGCATCGCAAAAAATGAAAACCCGACCCAGGGATCATTCATAATGGAGGAGCTTACACAGCTTGTGGAGGAGGCCATTCTGACCGAATTCGACCGGATAACTGACCGTGGCGGTGTACTTGGTGCCATGGAGACCATGTACCAGCGTGGCAAGATACAGGAAGAGAGCCTGTATTATGAATCGCTGAAGCACAGCGGCGAACTGCCCATCGTAGGTGTAAATACCTTCCTGAGCCGTAAAAACGGCACGGATGACGAACCGAAGGAAGTAGCCCTTATACGTTCAACGACCGATGAAAAAGAGCATCAGTTAAAATCGCTGCAGGCTTTCAGGCACCGTAACAGGATGGATTCGGCAAAGGCCCTCGAAAACCTGAAAAAGACGGCCAGATCGGGAGATAACATCTTCGATGAACTTATGGAGTGCGTGAAATACTGTTCGCTGGGCCAGATTTCCAGTGCACTGTATGATGTGGGTGGCCAGTACCGAAGAAATATGTAGAGATTTCAGTACCCAAGCCCAATGACTCATGTCTCATGTCTCATGTCTCATGTCTCATGTCTTGTGTCTTGTGTCTCACATCTCCTGATATCAAATACAGTTTTGCACTAATACCCCGTTACAAGGGTTATAATACTAACAATAAAAAGTGAAGAAAATGGGCGAACGAGTTGTCTGGATTATCATTTGTGTTGTACTTGCAGCAGCGCTTGTTTACGTAGTGAACAGGCAGCAGATGCCGCTTCCCGCTGATGCAGGCCTCTATTCAGCCGAACTCGGTAATCTGGAAGCCAAAATCGACTCCATGAGGATTGTTATTGACGAGATGCAGGATGCATTGCAGAGCAGGGATTACGATAGCGGCTCCTCAACAGATACCGTGCCGGCAGGGCCTCGCGTAAGCGGAGAAACCGGAGCACTCTTGCAGTATGAAATCCGTCAATTCCAGAATCTGGGGCTTGAGAATCCCGAAGAGGACATCCTCAGAGACCTGTTCAACAATCCGCAGCTGATACCCCATGAAGGCGTGCTGGGCGGTACCATGCGTTTTCACAGCATGGATGATCTGAAGCTGATTAATGGAAGCTGGGCCTATGCCCGGTATGAGGATGGCCACATTACCGGAGAGATGCTGCTCGAATACCAGGTGGGCAGAAATGGCACCATATCCTGGAGTGTTATCCGTGCTGCCAATTTATAACCGGCATGAACTTTTTACCCTTTTTCCAGTTTTAAAACGTTCTTCACCTGTCAGAAACCATTAAAGACCGCGCACGATGCGTATATCGGAGATCACAGCATTGAGTTTGAGAGATTTTATAACCGGAATTGTACTTTTTTCAGTAATCAGCCTGTTGGCGTATTTTTACCGCGATGCCAGGCTGAACAACCCCGCAGGCATTACCGGCGATGCCGGATCCATTGTTTTTATATATGAACGGGAGGACCTCGACGGGCTGGTCGGCCTGTTCAATGAAGCTGAAATTCAATTTGATGAGCCCCGTTTCAGATGGGCGGCACATATATACGGCTGGAGGAACTTTCTCCCCGGACGTTATGACCTGACGGGTGAACAAACCTACGAGAGTGTTCTGCGCATTTTCGGCAACGGCCTGCAGACCCCCGGGAATGTTACGATTCACACCGGACAGTGGGAAGAGCGGTTTATTCAGCGTGTTTCAGCACAAATGCGTTTTACAGAGGAAGAGCTGTTTGAAGCGCTGCGTGACACTGCAATGCTGGATAAACACGGACTGCAACAGCATCATGTGCTGGGAAGGATGCTGCCAAATACATATGAAATGTACTGGACGAGTACCGCTGAACAGTTTATTGACCGGATGCTTGCGGAATTTGACCGGGCCGCTGTTCAACCTTATGCCGAGCGGTATGAAGAGCTTAAGATGAGTGTGGATCAGATAACCACACTGGCATCGATCATTGAGTGGGAAGCGCGTTATGATCACGAGAAACCGAAGATCAGCGGACTGTACTGGAACCGGCTGAACAACAGATGGAGACTGCAGGCCGATCCGACAGTAAGTTATGCCATTGGAGAACGCAGGAGGCTGTTCAACCGCGATTATCAGTTTGATCATCCCTACAATACCTACCGGTTCTTTGGATTGCCACCCGGGCCGATCAATAATCCCGCGCTGAGCTCAATCAGGGCAGCGTTGTTCCCTGAAGATCATGACTATTTCTTTATGGTAGCCACGCCGGAAGGCGTGCACACGTTCACCCGTACCTATGCCGATCACAGAAGGGAAAGCCGCAAATGGCAACAATATATCCGTGAACAGACAGCCATAAGGCAGCAAAGGGAACGCGAGGCGGCACTGCGGGAAGAGATGAATGAAAATGGAAGTGGCAATGGCAATGAGCAGCAGGCCATGGACTGACTGAATGCGGTGGGTAGTATACGCCGCGATGGTGCCAATTATGCCGGGCTGATCCCTCTGTAAAGATTTTATGCGTATTTTGACAAGGAATGGACAGGACCAGCCTGTGGTCTTGCAGATCAGTATACTTTAACGTTCCCGGCTGTTTCGATCCGGTGAATCTGCACACCCTGGTTAACATAGGTACCCCTGAAATCCAGTATCGTCGACAGACCATCCCAGACAGGCCGGAAACGAATGTGGTAGTTGAGCAGGTCGGGGTTACGGATCTCTTCAAGTGCCCTGAAGATGAAATTTGAGGTATCGTAACCGACAAATCCGAACAAGTTTGCATCCACACCAAACCGGTTTTTATAGTCGATGCGGTAGTTGATCACATCTTCATTTCCTTCTTTTACAGCCATCGACTCGGTGTAGTACATCCGAAAATGCTGCATGAAATCGCGGTTTATTTCACTCATGCCCAGTTCCTGTGAACCGAGTATAACGGCACCGCTTCTGTTGGCCTGCAGATCGGTAAGTACAAGGTTGATGAGAGTGGGCGCCGCCTGACCGGTGAACGGAATATAAAGTGCGTCGACAGGCTTGAGTTCAATACTTTCAAACAGGTCAGGATCGAGGTTCATCAGAAAATCCGGATTGGAAAAATAGACGGTGAAATCGGTAATATCGAATGCACGGGCGCTGAAATCTTCGAGGAAAAAATATACAATGGTAGCCCCGAGCCTTTCGGCTTCATCACGGAAAGCCATTGCTTCATCCACGCCCAGAGAATTTTTTTCGACCATGATGGCAAGCCGACGAAGGCCCATTCGCCTCACGGCAAATTCGGCCATCTTTTTACCGCGCGCACTGAAAGTGGGATTGCTCTGATAGAGATAGGCATAATCCCTGTTCAGATCATCGGAATTGGCAAGTGGGGCCAGTACCGGTATCCCGTATTTTTCGGCAAGCGGGGCGATAACAGATACGGATTCAGAAAACAGGGGCCCGATTATAAGGTCCACATTATTATTCCAAACCATGCTCGAGAAAGCCGCGGCCGGATCACTGTCGTCGCTGTAGTGCAGTTTAACTTTTTGGTTTGGGTTACGCCGGTTGAATTCGTCTGCAGCCATCATGATTCCATAATAGAGCCCCTGGCTTACCGCGAACGGTTCTGTACCAGGTTCAAATGCAGGCAGAAGTATACCAATGTTGTAGATCATGCCCCCGGGTGCAGGGGGAAAGTTGTTGAGATCGGGTCGGACCTCTTCCCGGTTTTTCCTGTTTTCAAGCAACCGAAGGGCATTTTTGTAGTCCGGGTCATCATCAGACAGGTTGAAATGCCTGGCGAAAACCTCAAGCAGGGATCCCCCGGTTTCTGAAGGGTGGTTTTCAATGCCGTTCAGCAGCAGCTGCCGGTGGACCTCAGGAACCTGGCTGTGAGCATATGCGAGCCGTCGCTGGGCAGGGCTTAGCCAGGCAACGGTCTGGTCGTAGAATGCGCGTGCGTCATTACGCAGAGCCGCCACTATACCGGGATCGTTTATCATGGCATGCAGCAGGTCGAGAGAGCGGCCATACTGTTTTGTCTGGAAATAGCTGAGGGCAAGGGTGTACTTTGCCTCGTCGGCAAACCGCCTGATCCCGCTGACTTTTGCCTCTTTGAGATGCTCAATCGCATTGATGTACATTGCTGTGGCGAAGTAGCTTTTTCCCGAAAACAGCCGGGCTTCGGGTGCATTGATGCCGTTAAACAAGGCGGCAGCTTCCAGGTATCTGCCCTGTTCGTAGTATTCCATGGCCTCACGGAATTGATCGTTATAGTCCTGTGAGTGAACAGGTACGGCAACAGATGCTGTAGTGAGAACTACGCAGATTGCAGCGGCTACTTTATTGATTTTCATGCTAATCCAGATTTTCGGGGTGTCAGTCAGTTTCTGTTTAACGCCTCCGCGACCGGCCTGCGTACATGTTAATGGTGCAATTGCCGGAATTATTTGTTGTCATACGTCATAGGGGTTAATTCCCCGGTCGATCAACGGAACAGCTGACACCAGTATCCAACCGCCGGGCGCCGATACATTCAGAAGTCCGGAAATACCCGGCATCAATACCGGAAATCCAGATATCTGCACTATTCCCACTCGATAGTGGCAGGCGGTTTTGAACTGATGTCGTAAACAACCCTGTTGATCCCATTGACCTCATTGATAATCCTGTTCGATACGTGCGCGAGAAAATCGAGCGGCAGATGTGCCCAGTCTGCCGTCATTCCGTCGACACTGGTAACGGCACGGATGGCGGCGGTATATTCGTAAGTGCGCTCATCGCCCATAACACCCACGCTCTGAACGGGCAGCAGTACAACGAGAGCCTGCCATACTTTGTCGTACAGATGCTGCTCTTTGAGTTCCTCAATAAATATGAAATCGGCTTCGCGGAGCAGATCCAGCTTTTCTTTGCTGACGGCCCCGAGTACCCTGATGCCCATGCCGGGACCGGGGAAGGGGTGGCGGCTGATGAACCGTTCCGGAATGCCCAGTTCACGGCCTACCCGCCTCACCTCATCCTTAAAGAGCTCCCTGAGCGGTTCTACCAGCTTCATATTCATCTTTTCGGGGAGCCCGCCTACATTGTGGTGCGATTTTATGGTTGCCGATGGACCTTTGAACGAAACGCTTTCAATAACGTCGGGGTAGAGGGTACCCTGTGCGAGAAAACGGAAGTTTTTATCGCCGGCAACGGCCTCATCGAACACATCAATAAAGGTATTGCCTATTATTTTTCGTTTTTCTTCCGGGTCGGAAACGCCTTCGAGCCGGGTCAGAAATTTTTCGGACGCATCAACACCGATTACCGGCAGGTGCAGAACGGTGGTATACAGGTTGAGTACGTCGTTGAATTCGTTTTTCCTGAGCAATCCGTTATCAACGAAAACGCAGAGAAGCTGATCGCCGATGGCCTGATGAATCAGGGTGGCGGCAACGGTGGAATCGACACCGCCGGAGAGGGCACAGATTACGCGGCTGTTGCCCACCTGCTCCCTGATGGAACTGATGGTGCTGTCGATGAATGAAGCGGCCGTCCAGTCGCGCTTCATATTGCAGATCGAACTTACGAAGTTTTCAAGCAGCTGTTCGCCAAGTTCGGTGTGCACCACTTCGGGATGAAACTGTACACCGTATATGGGCAGGTTTTTGTCCCTCACAGCGGCCACATGCGCATTTTTTGTATGCGCGATCACCTCGAAGGAATCGGGCAGGCTGGTGATTTTATCGGCATGGCTCATCCAGACCTGGGTTTCGTAGGGAAATCCGCGAAAAAGATCACTGTGGCTGTCGATGATCAGGCTGGCGCGGCCAAATTCCCTGTGTTGGGCCTTGGCCACGCTTCCGGTAACACGGGTATGGGACATGATCTGAAGTCCGTAGCAGATGCCGAGTACGGGAACCTGCCAGCCGGTAACTTCATCCCGCATATGGGGGGCATCCAGATCGTTTACGCTCATCGGTCCCCCGGAGAGTATAACACCTGAGGGTTTTGGTGAGGGGAGTTTGCTGAAATCTACATTGAAAGGATGAATTTCGCAGTATACATTCAGTTCGCGAAGCCGGCGGGCAATCAGCTGGGTGTACTGCGACCCGTAGTCAAGAATCAGGATCCACTCGTTATGTGTACTCATGTGAAAAGCTTAAAAGATGCGATCGCAAAAGGAACTGTTTTTGCGGTTACGAGGCGACGGAAATAGTAGTGATGGTGGTGTGACTACGTTAACAGACGGATTTCAATCAGGAGATGATCTGGCTGTACTCTTCGGCACTGAGCAGTGATTCAATATCTGCAGGATTGCTCGGCCTGATTTTGACCATCCAGCCTTCGCCATAAGGATCCTCGTTCACAAGCTCCGGATTGTCTTTGAGTTTTTCATTGAACTCAACTACGGTTCCCTGTATGGGCAGAAACAATTCAGACACAGTTTTAACGGCTTCAACAGTTCCGAAAACCTCGTCCTGGTCCAGTTCCTCGCCAAATTCGTTGATCTCAACAAAGACGATGTCGCCCAGTTCACCCTGTGCAAAATCCGTGATGCCTATCGTAGCCAGGCCATCGTCGTTGAGACGCAGCCATTCGTGTTCTTTGGTGTACTTGAGTTCAGTTGGGTTGTTCATGGGTTATTGACTTTCGGAATGCGGATTGAATTGAAAAGTTGTTTCAAGGTATTTAGTATCGAAATTTCCATTCACAAAATTCGGATCATTCATGATCTGAATCTGATAGGGGATGGTTGTTTTGATACCTTCGATCACAAACTCATTCAGGGCCCGCTTCATTCGGGAAATGGCTTCATTCCGGGTTGGAGCACTCACAATAAGTTTGGCGATCATGGAGTCGTAATTTGAGGGTACGTTATATAACGCATAGGCATGGGTATCGACACGTACACTGTGCCCGCCCGGCATATGAAAGGTAGTAATACGACCTGCCGATGGCCTGAAACCATACTGAGGGTCTTCGGCATTGATACGGCATTCTATGGCGTGACCACGCATTTTCAGCGGTTTCCTGCTGAGTGGCAGTCCGGCGGCCACTTCAATCTGAAGCCTGATCAGATCGACATTGGTTACCTCTTCAGTTACCGGGTGTTCGACCTGTATCCGGGTATTCATCTCCATGAAGTAGAAATTCAGGTCTTTGTCGACCAGGAATTCGATGGTACCGGCTCCTTCATAGTGAACGGTTTCAGCTGCGCGGATGGCAGCCTGTCCCATTTCATCCCGCAGTTCAGGGGTCATGATCGGAGAGGGGCTTTCCTCGATCAGTTTCTGGTGGCGCCGCTGCATCGAACAGTCGCGTTCGCCAAAATGCTGGATGGTGCCGTGGCGGTCGCCCATTATCTGGATTTCGACATGCCTCGGCTTAACTAAAAATTTTTCAATATAAACGGCCGGGTTACCAAATGCGGCATCGGCCTCGTTTCTGGCAGCATTGAACTGGGAAGCGAATTCCGAGGCTTCATTAACAATACGCATACCCCGGCCACCACCACCGGCGCTTGCCTTGATAATAACCGGAAATCCGATTTCGGCTGCTACGGCTTCGCCTTCTTTGGCAGTTTTTATAATGCCATCGCTGCCGGGAATAATGGGAACGCCATACCTGAGCATATTCTCACGGGCAGTGGCCTTATCGCCCATGGCAGAGATCATTTCAGGCTGCGGGCCGATGAATTTGATGTTGTGTTCACCACAAATTCGCGAGAACTCGGCATTTTCGGCCAGGAACCCATAACCGGGATGAATAGCCTCTGCGTTTGTGATTTCGGCGGCGGCGAGTATGCGTGGTATTTTAAGGTAACTTTCCCGTGAAGGAGGGGGGCCTATGCAAACAGCTTCGTCGGCGAACCTTACATGTAGGCTGTCGGCATCGGCGGTAGAATAGACAGCAACAGTTTTAATGCCCATCTCCTTGCAGGTACGAATAATACGTAAGGCAATTTCACCGCGGTTGGCTATCAGAATTTTTTTAAACATGGATATCAGGCGGGATCAATTTCAAATAATGGCTGATCGAATTCGACAGGCTGGGCATTTTTTACCAGAATATTTACAATTTTACCATCGTACTCCGATTCGATTTCATTCATAATCTTCATCGCTTCGATAATGCACAGGGTTTTGCCCTTGCTGATTTTGCTGCCAACCTGAACGAAGGGATCCTGATCGGGAGCGGAAGCCTCGTAGTAGGTTCCAACGATTGGAGATTTGATGATGATGGTTTTTGATGAGGGAGACACTGCAGGTGCTTTTGTTCCGGTTTCAGGAGCTGCAGCAGGCGCCGGTGCAGTATTTGCCGGGTTCTGGCTAGCCTGCGGATTATCCTGCAGCTGCATGTAGTTTACCGGAGCAGGTCCGCGCATCTGTACAACATCGGGTTGCTTCTTGATTTTAATCTTGAATTCACCCTCTTCAATAGAGACCTCATTGACATCGCTGTCGGAGATCATGGTAAGCAGATTTTTTATCAGTTTAAGATCCATATCATTTTCCCTCAGGATTTAACACGTTCAGAATAAGTACCATCGCGGCTGTCCACTTTTACCAGGTCACCTTCATTGATGAAGAGTGGAACCTGAATGGTTACACCAGACTCCAGGGTTGCAGGTTTTGATGCGCCCTGGGCGGTATCACCGCGAACGCCGGGTTCAGTTTGAGTGACCAAAAGTACAACATGGTCGGGTAATTCGGTAAACAGGATCTGGTCGGCATCGGCATCGATCACCATGATAACCTCCTGGCTTTCTTTCATAAAAGTGGGTTTATCGACCTGGGCTTCATTCAATGCAACCTGTTCGTAGGTCTGGGTATGCATAAAGTGATAAGCCATGCCATCATGGTAAAGAAACTGGTAGGGATGGCGTTCAACACGTACCGATTCTACGTTTTCACCTGCACGGTAGGTTTTGTCGAGTACCTTGCCGGTAAGGATTCCCTTAAGCTTGGTTCGAACAAATGCCCCGCCCTTGCCCGGTTTTACGTGCTGAAATTCAATAATCGTAAACAGGTCGTTATTAAGTTTAATAGTGAGGCCGTTTCTGAAATCGGCCGTAGAAATTTTTGGCATACAGCTGAATTATGTTCTTGTGAAAATAGCCTGCTTACAGCACTATCTCAATTAAAAATGATCATCACCGGAATCTGGTTGAACTCAACCGAACCATGGCAGCATAGAGTAGATGGTACTTATGAAAACCAGGCCGATCAGTAACGGACAAATATAACGAATGAAAAAGGACCAAATAGCACCAAATGAGCTTTCGCCAACATTTTCATATCCTTTGCTGATTTCAAGCAGCGCATTTTCGGTTTTCCAGAAGTAACCAAGGAATATACAAATCATAAGACCGCCAAGAGGAAGGCCTATTTCATTGAAAACACTAACAAGCACATCAATAAGATTGATGTTGTAGGAGACAATAACGGAAAGTACAGCGATACCGCCACCGATACCCCAGGCTGCCTTACGGCGTGTTATGCGGTGCTCATCGATAGCGTATGATACAGGTACTTCAAGCAGTGAAATGGTAGAGGTAAGAGCGGCAAGGCTGAGAAGCGTGAAAAAAGCTACACCGGCCACAAGTCCGAGGCCCCCCATGTTGTGAAACATTTCCGGCAGTACGATAAACACCAGCTGGGTACCCCGTACAAGATTGCCCTCGGCGTCGAGTATATCGATTCCCGAACTCAGAGCCACATACATGGCCGGTATGATCAGGAATCCCGCCAGGAAAGCTATACCGATGTCGGCAAGGGTTACATACGTTGCCGATTGAACAATATTCTGATTCTTGCTTATGTATGATCCGTAAGTGATCAGGGCACCCATACCAAGTGAAAGCGAAAAGAAGGCCTGCCCCATTGCGGACAGGACCACACCTGTGTTCAGTTCAGAAAAATCGGGCATCAGATAGACCCTTACGCCATCCATGGCCCCTTCGAGTGTTAGCACATAGAAAATCATGATCAGCAACAGCCCGATAAGTACCGGCATGAGCATTTTCGTTGCCTTTTCTATACCATTGCTGATGCCGCCGGTTATTATAGTGATGGTAGCCAGCATGAATAAAACAGAGAAAATGGCATTTTTTGTACCGTGTTCGAGATTGCCAACCACAGCGGCGAGATCTCTGTGCCCGAAATAGTACAGAATCTCTTCGATTACGTACGCCAGTGTCCAGCCCGATACAACCAGGTAGAAAGCGAGGATCATTACACCGCAGATGAGCCCCCACACACCGATGAGAGGGGCAAGCGGGCCCTTGCCGAGCATCCTGAAAGCTCCTACCGGATTCTTTTTGGTGTGCCTGCCAATGGTAAGCTCAGCGATCATAACCGGCAGCCCGATTGCGAAACAGCAGATAAGATAGATCAAAATGAAAATGGCACCGCCGTTGTCGGCAACCTGACTGGGGAATCCCCAGATGTTGCCAAGACCGACAGCTGAGCCTGCTGCCGCAAGAACAAAGCCGAGTGTTGAGTTCCAGTTACCGCGACCGTGAGCTTCTGTATTAGCCAAGTTGGATGGAATCTGGGTTAGGATTTTAAACGATGCCTAAAATAGAAGATTTCTTTTTAACTCCGCAACTTTCGGGCAACAACTCCTGAAACAGGTGTTAGTCTCAGCATTCCGCTCATTCGAAGCATGGCGGTATCCCCGGCTTTCTGATCGGTTACCATTATTTCCCAGACTCCTTCAGGCAGGTGGAGTTCCTGCTCATATTCCCTGTTCGCATTCATCGCAATCAGATAATCGTACTTGTCGCCCGAGCTTTTTCCGCGAATCAAACATGTTATAAACAGCGCGTCGTAATATTCGGTGAAATCAATATCATCCGGATCTGACCTCCGCAGGGCAGGGGAGCATTTGCGAAGGCTGATCAGCCCCTGGTAGTAATCATAAAGGGATTGATTAAGGGTTATCTGATTGAAATCAAGGTGATTCGTGCCATTGTCTTTTTCATAGCTGTTATGGTCCGGCAAGCCTGCGTGCGGGTCATCAACATCTGTTTTCTCTATGATTTTTGCACGTGCCCATTCCTGACCGGCATGCAGCATGGGGATGCCCTGCGCCGTAAGGAGGAAGAGCGCAGCAAGTTTTGCCGAACGCATCTCGAATTTGCTGAGCCTGGTAAACTCATCAGTGTCGATTACGGGAGTGTACTGGCGGGTATTGTCGTAACCAATGCGGATGAAATCACCAAGGG
>RECM01000027.1 GCA_007694035.1 Balneolaceae bacterium | reverse complement strand
CCCGGGGCAATGAGAGAACGGCTGGAAACCACTGGTAATCATATTCCGCCGAGGGCAGGCACATTGCCATTATTCATGGATAGGTTTGAAAAAGCATATTCACCGATGCATCTTGCAGGCCATCGGAAACTTATCGCCGTTGCGGCAAGCCATCACAGGCTGGCCTGGATCCATCCTTTTCTGGATGGAAATGGCAGGGTGACCCGGCTGTTCAGTTACGCCCTGACGAGAAAAATAAAACTGGAATCGATGGGCTTATGGACTATATCAAGAGGCCATGCCCGCTGTTCTGATGAATACAGGCAGTATCTGGCTGCAGCAGATGCCGGACGGAAGGGCGATTTTGACGGAAGAGGAAACCTGACGGTAGAAGGATTGACTCGTTTTTGCATGTTCTACTTTGAAGTGGCCATTGATCAGATCTCGTTTATGCGGGAGTTGCTGGAACTCGAAAAACTCAGGGAACGCATTCTCGGTTATGCAAATCTCAGGTCTGAGAATCTGATTCCGGGTGAAGATCCGTTAAGGCATGAAGCGCGGTATGTGCTGGCAGAAATTATGATGAGGGGGGAAATTGCCCGCGGCGAAGTGATGAGAATATCCGGTCTCGCCGAACGAACCGCCAGAGACCTGACCCGCCAGCTCGAAAAGGAGGAACTGGTGAAATCCGGCAGCCACCGGAGCCCGCTGCGTTTCAACATCCCCGCCAAAGTGCTGGGCTACTACTTTCCGTCGCTGTACCCCGAAGGTTCTGTATAGAGCTGCCGGCCGGGCGCCGGACCGGAGTTAACGACCTGGCCAAAATTACCCGCTCACCGTAACGGGCATGGGTAATTTTACTTCAACAATGTCATCTTCCGGGTAAGCACCTGCTCGCCTGCATTCATCCGGATCAGGAATATGCCGCTGGGCAGGGCGGATGCGTCGAATGCGATGTTGTGCACGCCCGATGCATAGGTTTCGTTGGCCAGGTCGGCAACGCGGCGCCCCAGCACATCGAATACGTCTATGCGAACGGGGCCAGGCTCCGGCGCCGTAAAGGTGATTGTGGTCGATGGGTTGAACGGATTCGGGTAGTTCTGCTCCAGCGAATAGCTGTTGATCACGCCGCTGTTTTCGTTCGAACTGGTGCTCTGCCTCATCGCATAATCGGCCACATGCGGCAGGTGATCCGACGCCACCTGCGTATCGCCGTAGTATAAATTGTACAGTGCCCGCTGGTCGACCGACATCTCCTCGACCTGGAGGGTGTACCTGTTTTTTAAAGTGAGCGAACTGCTGGTATAGAAGATGTAATCGAGTTTGCCGGGGCTGAATCCGCCGTTATCGTTGCGCCAGGTGTAATGCATCCGCTTCTGGGTCTGCCGGGCATGCACGCGTTCAAATCCGGATCCGTCCCAGTCGATGATGCCGGTTTCGATAGCGGCGAGCTGACCGCTGCTGCCAACCAGGTTGAAATCGCCGGCCAGGATGATGGGGGTGCCTTCGGGAAGGTGCAACAGTCCGCCTTCTTCGCGCGCGTCGTTAATGAAACCGGCCAGTGCGGCCACTTCATTCCAGCGGTTGGTTTCGCCACGGGCGCAGCAGCGCAAATGGATGTTCACCAGCATCAGATTGGTGTTGTACGCGTGCTGCAGGTCGATCAGCGTTGCCGTTAAACGGTGCCCGTCGCTTTGCTGTTCACCCACCAGTATGTGCCATGAATCCAGTACAGGGTATTTGCTTACGGTGACGTTGCCCCTGTCGAGCTTTACGGCATGCCACTGGGCGTCATCCCCGCTGGGCAGCAGCGTCTCTACACGCTGGGCCGTCTGTTGCGCATTATGATCCCATATTTCCTGGAATGCGATGATGTCGGGGTTGAGCGCTTCAAGTATGCGCCTGTACTCATCGGTGAACTGCTCGTTGAACAGCTTGTCGTTCCAGGCGTTGAAGGCAAGCACCCGCAGATCGGATGCATCGAACCGGCCAAGCGGGATCGGCTCGGGAGAGGGCACAGGTTCGGGATCGAATACATACGTGCCCGACGCGTGCGCACTGCCGTCACCCTGCAGGTGCACCGTAACCGTATCGGCCTGAAACAACGGGGTGAAACTATCAGGATGGGTATCCCTGCCGATGGCGATTTCAAATACAGTGGATGTAACGGTAGGGGCTGTCCGCAGCCGGATGTGCGCGAACTGTATGGCATGCGATGTTGAACCGGCATGGAAGGTACCCGAACGGCTGCCGAATACCCAGCGCAGCTCCGCCCCGGTGCTGCCGGGATCATAGCCGGTGGTGATGTCGTTGTCGGAATCGATGAGCAGAACAAGCGGATTGTTTTCGAGCAGGGTGATCTCACGGTCCACTTCAATGTTCAGGAACAGGAACCGGTCGTCGTTCGCGGCCCGGATGCGCTTCACATGAATACCATTGGGCGCGGGGGCCGCCGGGTCGATTTCAAAGATCAGGGATGCGTTTTCCCAGTCGTCGAATTCCCCGTCGATCGCAATGGGCAGCGACTGGGCGGATAACAGGGTGGTGGTGAACAGGAAGAGGAGTACCGGTAATAGTTTTTTCATGCTGAATATTATCTGGTCAAAGGGATCAAACTGTTTGGTATTTATACGGTGTAGTATATCAATAGATGATGAGCAACAATCTCATACACATTTGTACGATTCGAAGAACTTAGAAGTGATACGTAGTTTTGCGCAAGTGTAATGCGTTATCAACGCTGAGTACCATGAATTAAATCTTCCGGGTTTCTTCGGGTATCCCAGATTATTCGTTTAGCCATTTAGCCACTAATTCGTCAGCCTTCTCATTGGTCAGGGAGTTTCCCCTGGCGATACTGGCTTTTGCCTTATCAATTCGTTGTTTTTGAAACTCATTCAGCCCGATGTTTTCCGCAGGTGTGTATTTGCGCTCAAGAATGCTTTTCGCCAAACGAAGGAGCTTTTCATCATCGATATTCTCGATGCTTTGATGCAGAAGACTTTTTAACTCTTTTGAATCTGTGGCCATATTAGGAGGTGTTTTGAATTAATGTTTACCTATAATAGCTTATTTCAGCAAGAGCGCATAGAATGTGAAATAAACTCACAAGCTCCGCATCATCAATAAATATAATGTATAACGTTGAATAATGTTTTGGATTTTTGGGTATATCAGACGTGTCTGATCAAAACTCCTTTACCCATGCCCGCCCTCCTCAACAAATCCCGGTTCACCCACGCGCTCGACTGCTGGCCCGCGAGCGCGTCAACAACTACGAGGCGGCCATCTGCAATGACCTGACTTACGCACTGGCGGACATCCTTATGAAAAACGGAAACGGGATCGATCTGGTCGAGAGGAATTCGGACTCATGGGAGGAGTTTTCGGATTTGACCCTTTTGGGAATACAGAGAATGACCGGCGACCATACAATACCAAAGTCAGGTATTATATAGTTAAAAGAGAAATTACCTGAAACGAGAAGAATTTTTTCCAAGCACCAATTCTGTGATGGATAAGAATTTTTATATATAAATAGTATTTGTAGTACAAATATTTTTTCAGTTAATTGCAGAAGTGCTTTTCAAAGTATTTTTTGAATAACCTGAAAGATAATCCTATGCATAAAAGATAAGTGCCGAATTTAAGGAAGTAGTTTCGGCTGTTTTTTATGCACATCAATATCCATACGAATAATCGATCATATGAAAATAGCGTTCATCACCGGAATTTTGTGGCCCCTGATTGCAATGGTGGCCATTGCACAAAACACCAACAGCGATGCCAATCCGTTTTGGAATGACGGAAAACAGGTGTTTGAATCACAAATAGTTTATGCAAGTGAACGGTTTCCAAATGTAGTAGTAGCTATGGATGGGACCGTGGTCACTTCCTGGGGGCGCAATAGCCATCAGGTCAGACGCAGTGAGGACGGTGGCAAAACATGGGGTCCCTTGATTACGGTTTCGGAATATGGATGGTGGCAAAATAATTTCCCTGGTCCCGGTTTCCAGGGGGGCGGGCTAACGGTTGATGTAAATACTGGTGATATTCTGACTTTTGTCGAGGCAGGCCATCCCCCAGCGCCCCAAACTGTGTTCCGAAGCCGTAACCACGGAAAAACCTGGCAAAAGGATGATGTGACAATCCATCCTGATTCCAAGGGCAATTTGCCGGATTTCCATATGAACGAAAGGGGAATAACCCTCAAGTACGGCGAACATGCCGGCAGGCTGATCCGGCCATCACGACATTATGCTGGTTCCAATCATGTGGACGATTGGGAGAATCATTACACCAATGCCATGTACAGTGATGATGGTGGGAAAACCTGGTATACCAGTGAGCCGTTTCCAGCTTATGGAACTGGTGAAGCGGCAATTGCCGAGCTATCTGACGGACGTATCTACTACAATTCGAGGCGTCACTTGTCCACGGATGGACTTAATCCGCGTATGCGCCATATTGCCTGGAGCTATGATGGAGGGCATACCTGGGAGGATTTATCCGTTAGTGAAGAGCTTCCCGATGGAGCTTTGCATGTGGATTACGGCCTGATGGCCGGTCTGGTACGCCTTCCACTGGATAATCATGATATATTGATATTCAGTAATATAGATGTGCCTGCTACCGAAGAGGATGAAGAAATACCGCATCACCTGCGCACAACCAGGCGCGAGCGGGGCACGGTGTGGGTCAGTTTTGACGGTGGTGAGACCTGGCCGGTCAAGCGGCTCGTGTATGAAG
>RECM01000162.1 GCA_007694035.1 Balneolaceae bacterium | reverse complement strand
TGGTTAAGGGTAGCAAAATCATTACCGACAGTGAAATTACTGCCCATACGATCCGTTAAGTTCTTACCAGGCCCGGCGTCAGTACATTCGAATCGAAACAGTACAATCACTGCAGATTTGGCTTTTTATCCAACCCGGACTCAGAATTGCCGATATTACCATCCCGCCCTCAGTATTGCCGCTATTACCAACCCGGCGTCGCTGTACATCAACAGGATGCATTCGTTCTTCACGGCAGGTAATTCAACTAAAATGAATACCCGTTTGGATCGGACACGTATTAATCGTAGTTTTACGATTGAATAAACACTGGCTTTGAATAAACCCATACTATTAACCGGCTGATAAAAATGACACAACAAACGCAAACAAAAACAATCGTTGAGGTATATGACCCCGCCATGTGTTGCAGCACCGGCGTGTGCGGAACTGAAGTTGATGATGCACTTGTCGATTTTGCCAATGACGTAAAATGGCTGAAATCACAGGGCGTTGATGTGATACGCTATAACCTGGGTCAGGAACCGGAGGCTTTCAAGCAGCAATCACTGGTATTGTCGAGGTTACAGGCAGAGGGTTCCGAATGTCTGCCACTTATTCTGATCAATGGTGATGTGGTTGCCGAAGGCGGATATCCCGACCGCAAGCAACTTATAACCATGCTGGGCCTCGGCTCAGATGAACATCAACCCACAACGGAAAGCGCCCCGACGAAAACATCCCAAAATATAATAACTGAACACGTGCGGGAATTGATCGCACTGGGTGCCGCTTTGGCTGCAAATTGCGAATCGGGCCTCACATTTCATTTCAACAAGGCCAGGGATCTGGGTATAACCGAAGAAGAAATTGTGCAAACACTGCAGATTGCACAAAACGTAAAGCAGGTTCCCGCTGGTACTATGATACAACTCGCCAACACCTTACTGGGTGTCCATTCATCAAACGGATGCGTACCAGGCAGCGGATGCTGCTGATATCTTCTGTTATACTTTCCCGCTCTGAATTTTTTCCTATTAATCAGGCTATTCTATGACGTTACCGCTCATTACACCCTACATTTTTTTTACCGGCAAAGGCGGCGTTGGTAAAACCTCCCTTGCAAGCGCAACAGCCGTAAAACTAGCCGACGAAGGCAAACGGGTTCTGCTGATCAGTACCGACCCGGCTTCAAACCTGAAAGAAGTACTTGAAACCAATATTACCGAGAAAATTACGCCGGTAAATGGAATCGCACATTTACACGCAGTCAATATCGATCCGGAACAGTCGGCGGAGGAATACCGGAATCGTGTAATTTCGCCCATGCAAGACATTTTGCCCGCACATGAGATCGAAAAAATCCGTGAAGAACTGTCCGGTGCCTGTACTACCGAAATTGCGGCTTTCGACGAGTTTGCCCGGTATGTTGTTGGCAATGATGATGAGCAGCCCTATGATGTAATCATATTTGATACGGCCCCGACCGGACACACGCTGCGCCTGCTGGAGCTGCCGGCCGCCTGGAGCAACTTTATTGAGTCGAATCCTGACGGGGCTTCCTGCATAGGGCCGTCGTCGGCACTCAAAACCAGCCAGGAGCGCTACCAGAAAGTAGTGGAGCGGTTGCAGGACAAAAACGCAACCACAATTTACCTGGTCAGCCGGCCCGACAGATCCGCGCTCCGTGAAGCGGACCGATCGGGCAACGAACTGGATCAAATGGGGTTGTCTAACCAGGTGCTGCTGATCAACGGCTATTTCGAACCGATTGATACCTCCGATCTCATTGCAGCAAAAATGAAGCTGAAGGCCGATGAAACGATCGCGCAGATGCCGGAACGGCTCAAAAAAATGGAAAAACTTGTCTTCCCCCTCAGGCCATACAACCTGCTGGGACTCGACAGGCTGAGAACTGTTTTCAAGCCACTTGATACGGAACAGATCAAACAAAACAGCGGACCTGTTCTTGCTGCACACCCTGAAACCGACCTGCCGGATCTTGAAACCCTCGTTGATGAACTTGTTGCAGATAAAGATCACGGCCTGGTGATGACCATGGGTAAAGGCGGTGTGGGCAAAACCACGATTGCCGCAGCCATTGCGTTCAAACTGGCCCTTCGCGGGTATCCCGTTCATTTAACAACCACCGACCCGGCCGCACATTTACTCGATTCAATCGGCGATCTGGATTTGCCTGAAAACCTGACCGTAGACCGCATTGATCCGGTGAAAGAAAAGAAGGATTACATCGAAAAAGTACTTGACCAACGCGGCAGAAACAGAACGGAAGAGGAGCTAAAACTGCTCAGGGAAGACCTCGAATCTCCCTGCACGGAAGAGGTAGCTGTTTTCCAGGCCTTTTCTAAAGCGATCCACCATGCCAGGCGGAAATTTGTTGTGATGGATACCGCCCCAACCGGACACACCCTGCTGCTGCTGGATACCACCGGAAGCTACCACAAAGAGGTAATACGCAATACAAAAATGGGTGCGGATAAATTAAAAACGCCCTACATGTTTCTGCAGGATCCGGAATACTCAAAACTGCTGATCGTTGCCCTGCCTGAAACCACACCGGTTTCTGAGGCAGCCAAACTGCAGGATGACCTGCGGCGCTCCAATATCGAACCCTATGCATGGATCTCAAACCAGAGCATGTCGGCAACTGACATTTCGGATCCGCTTCTGAAACAGCGGGCAGCCGAAGAGCTGCCAATTCTGGAGGAAATCAGGAGCATGCATGCAAAAAAACTCTTCGCAATTCCCTGGATTGCTGAAGATCAGGTGTTGAAATCAATGATAAAACAACCGGAAAAAGCATCTATCTGATGTACGGGGAGATTGAAATCGCTGAACTCTGCTTTGCAATCACATCCTCAGATCTCCGCACAACTGCGGTAACCGTTTGCAGATACATCTCATAAACCACTCACCTCGATTTGTGCAATACCCGTGTTGGCAGAGTGTGCTTTTGTGTGGATATAAATTATCTGAAGATTTTACAGCCGGTTTGCTTTTTGGTAAATCCGATTTTGAAATATGCGTTTAACAGTCCCAATACTGCGCCAGCTGCAATACTTATAATCAGGCTCTTAAAAATTAAATTTCCTATCGCTGCCATATCACCAAGGTCGGCATCGAATAGCCCTTTTATGATTAAACCAGCTGTAAGTCCTGCCGTAATAGCCAGGAAAGTCACTTTAAAACAGATAAAACTGGTCATTTGTGTCATGATTATTTGAATCTTGTTTGCGATTAGCCGGGTTTTGCAATATTTGCCTCACCCCTCCCCGTACATCTCCCCGATCAAATCGCCGTACATCCGGTTCACGAAACCACGCTTCACCTTCATGGTCGGGGTAACCTCGCCGTCTTCCTCGTACAGTTTTTTCGGCAGGATGCGGAATTTGCGCACATTTTCGACCTGGGACAGTTCTTTGTTAACCCGGTCGACCTCGCGGCCGATCAGCTCCTTCATCTGTTCGCTGCCCGCAAGATCGCTGTAGGTCGAAAAGGGGATTTTGTTGTCGCGGGCATATTTCATCGCGTTCTCTTCGTCGAGCACGATCAGGGCCGACAGGAATTTGCGCCGGTCGCCTATCACAATGGCATCGTTGATGTAGGGGCAGAATTTCAGCTTGTTCTCGATATTCTGCGGCGCGATGTTTTTGCCGCCGGCGGTTATGATGATGTCCTTCTTGCGGTCAATAATGCGCAGGTAACCATCCTCATCCAGTGAGCCGATATCGCCTGAGTGCAGCCATCCGTCGCGCAGGGCCCGGGCGGTTTCTTCCTCGTCTTTCAGGTAGCCTTTGAACACACCGGGCGATTTTACCAGTATTTCGCCGTCGTCGGCCAGGCGCACCTCGCAGCCGGGTATCGGCCTGCCTACACATCCCAGCCTGAAGGCGCTCACGCTGGCCCCGGTGGTCACCCCGCTGCCCTCGGTCTGCCCGTAGCCCTCCACCAGGTTCATCCCCATGCCATGGAAAAATTTGAGGATGTCGGGCGAGATGGGCGCCGCCGCCGAGAACGCCACTTTCATGCGGTGCATGCCCAGCCGTTCACGCAGTTTTCTGAAAACCGCAATCCACATTATGTAATACATCAGTTTCAGTCCACGCCCCGGCGAACCTCCTTCGAGTCGGATTTCGGCGTAGTCCTGGCTGTATTTGATGGCCAGGGCGTACATCAGCTTTTTGAAACGTGTGGCCTCGCCCATTTTGATGTACACGCCCGAGTAATATTTCTCCCAGATCCGCGGCACCGCGTACCCGATCGTCGGGGCGATCTCGCGCATGTTCTCCATCACCGTATCGGGGCTTTCGATAAAATTGACGGTATAGCCGGCCGTAATATGCACGTACACCGAGAAAATGCGCTCAAAAATATGGCACAGCGGCAGGAACGACATCACCTCGTCGTTTTCGCCGATCTGCAATTCGGGATCTAAACCTGCGATGGCATCGGCCACCCAGGTGAGGTTGGCATGGGTGAGCATGGCCCCTTTTGGCGCTCCGGTGGTGCCGGATGTGTAAACCAGTATGGCCAGGTCGTCAGGATTTATCTGTTGTACAATTGCGTTGAGCCTGGAAACAAAATCCTCCCTGTTTTTCCGGCCCTCTTCCAGGAAGCGGTCGAACGATACCGCATCCGGGTCGCTGAAGTCGCTCAGCCCTTTCTCATCCCAGTAGATCACCTTCCTGATCTGCGGTGCCCGGTCGCGAAACCAGAGCCATTTGTCGATTTG
>RECM01000237.1 GCA_007694035.1 Balneolaceae bacterium | reverse complement strand
GTGTTTATACCCCCACAATCGCAGAAACCACCCGCCGGTCTACCGGTTCAATGGCCGGCAGATTTTTAAGGATGTGGTCGAGTGCATCGGCAGTGGGGGGATTAGAAGCCAGGTACTTGTTCATATTTTTGAGGCGGATATCACGGTACTTCTTCTGTTTCCGCTCTTCCGTTAGCCAGCCAATGAATATGGGCTGAACCACATCGAGCCAGCGGTTTGCGAGTTCGTACCAGTCGACCGTTTCCGCTGCGATAGCTCCGCCAGGAAACCCGCCGGTCTGCGTATTCCTGAAAAGATGATGAAGGGCTTTGATGCGATGGGCCAGTTCAGGGTACTGGGTGATTTCGTCCCGGTCCATCCATTTGGCCGTGATGGTTTCCATCTGTTCGAGGGCGTTGACTTTCTTCCGGGGGAGCGTCTCCCTCTCGTGTTTGCCGAGCCATTTCACGGCATTTTCAAGCAGCTTTGCGGATGTATCATCAGGGGATGACTCTTCAGCAGCGGGGAGCTCCCTGCGGAGGAAATCAATGATTTCGTTCAGGTCCTGTACGGGTTGCCTGCCTTCAACCTGCAGCAGCCAGTAGGGGGCGCTGTAATCGGATCCTTTCACGGCCAGGAAAACGAACGGTTTCCGGGTTTTAACAACGCTGGTCAGGCACAGGCCGGATGTGCTGTTTCCGGAAATCAGGTTGTATGTGCGCTGGTCGATGATCGCATCCGGACCATCGGTAAGACCGCGCAAACCAGAAAACGCATCTTCAAATCCCTCCCAGGAGCGCTCCTGCTCTTTATGCTGATCAACAACCCGGATCACATCATCGGCGCTGAGGGTTTCTTCCTGGAAGGTGTCGATGTCCTCGCTGTCCAGGTCTTCGGGCAGATCAATATTGCTGCCGATCAGATCTTCGACAAGCTGATGGCGCTCAAAGAAACGGCGGTCGGTTCGCAGCCTGAACGCATCGCTGTCGGCCGGCCAGTACACCGTGATCTTTTTGTGCGGGCTGTCCATACGGTCAACGCGTCCGATCCGCTGTTCGGCCACCCGTATTACCGATGGCATATCGAGCAGAACAACCGCTGATGCCTGTTGCAGGTTGATGCCTTCCGACATGGCATCGCTGCACAGCGCGGCAATGCGGGTCTGGTCGGCGCTCAGTGCAAAAGATTTCTTGAGCTTTTCTTTGGTGCCGGTTGTGCTGCCCGAAACGATCATCGATTCACCCGGGGGCAGAAGTTTGTTGAGGTGACGTTTGATAACCTCAAGGGTAATGAGGGTGCTGTCGAAAGCGAGCAGCATGCCGTGTTTATTGACCAGTTCGGCCACTTTTCGGGCTTTGGTCTTTTCACGGCTTTCGGTCATGCCCTGTGCCAGGTCCGCAATGTTCCGGTAGGTTTCCGATTCAGCTATACAGGCATCCCTCCACAGTTCCGGTTGGCGAATCCAGTCGTTCAGTGGTATGGTCAGGTTGGTTTTGGGGATCTTCGCGGCCATCCGTTCAATTTTGCCAACCATATTGCCGGTGGGCATGGACTTGAATTCTTTCAGATGGTAGCGCCCGATGGCAGCTGCAGTACCCAGCAGATGTTCCCTGAGGGCGGCGCCGGAGGAGCGGAGCATATTCCTGATGTTGTACCGCGCCAGCGAAGCCCCCATCCGCAGGCGTCGGTCAAGATAGGATTGCTGCCTGTTACTGTCCGACAGGTCCCACGGCCCGGCAATGATCCGCCCCAGGTAAATGATGCCTTTAATTTTATCGAGTTCCTGGTCGATTGCCCGGGCAATCCGAATGTCATTATCGGTTTCACCGGTCGGATAGGTTACGGCTTTGTGTTCCGGATACCGGCAGGGATTGCCATTTTCGTTTTTGTATGCATCCGGATCCTGGTTGATGGCTTCGTTGAGCTCTTTTTTTGTCCGCCGGACCATGAACCGGTGTACATATTCACGAAGCTCTTCAATCTTGTCTTTGTTGTAGCGGTCGCGTTGTTTCAGCAGCTGCCGGTATGTTGTATAGGCAGCGTCGGAAAGATTGTCGAGACCCAGGATCTCCACCAGCCTGAGCAGGTCATCGGCCCGCCGGTTCAGCGGGGTAGCGGTGAACAGTATCATATGGTCGGCCCGGTTGATGATGATGGACTGACTGCGTGCCGATGTTTTATTCAGGTAATTGTGGGCTTCGTCGATGATGAGGATATTGGCTTTGCGGATATTGCTGATGACCGCCGCCGATTTCAGATTGTTGGGGTTGCTCAGTGCACCGTGCGATACAGGGATAGTGGCCGTATTGTTGTTCATCGACTCGAGTTCACGCAACCAGGTATCGCGTACCAGCGGCGGTGTGATGATCTGGTACTGGCTCCGGTGCTGCACCTGACGGGAGTAGAGCCGGTTGATCAGCGCTTCGAGAATATGAGCGCCGAGCCGGGTTTTGCCGGAGCCGGTCGGGTCGGCAACCAGTACACTGCCCTGACGCTCGATCAGGTACAGGGACTGGGCAATGGCCTGTTTTTGAGTGGGCCACAGGTTCGATCTGTTACGGGCCAGCCAGCGGTTCATGCCCTGCTCAACCCATTTGCCCTCCCTGATCAGGGCAACGGCACCGGCCAGTGCTTCCTGCCAGCTGACGTTTTTAAGCAGTTTTTCCAGCAATTCAATGAGGGCATCATTCCACGGGGTGGAGTTGCTGAAATAATGGTGGGCGATTTCTTTGACTTCATGAAAACCTTCATTGTGTTGCGCCAAACGGATATTCGCTTCATCCTGCTTTTCCATGCCGGTGAGTGAGTAATTGGATGATCCCAGCATCACATGCTCATCACCGATATAGAGCTTGGCATGGAGGTTTGGTTTGTAGTAGACATCCACCTCTCCCTTATCGATCCGGGAGATAAGCCGGAGCACCGGTCCGTTCAGCAATACCGATATGCCGCGTTCCAGCCAGTAGCGTTCAATTTCCTCGGGCAGCTTCTGGGGCGGGCGGGTACGGGTTTTGTCAAAAATAACCGCCGGTTCATTGCCCAGAACAATATCGACCGGTGTGTCCGATAATGAACGCCTGCCAAGCTCTTCGATCATGTATTCCAGGCTGCTGTATCCGGTAATGATCAGGTACCTTTGTGAAGCAGCCATATCCTTACGCACCAGCCTTATAACGCGCTGCTCGCCCATGTCACGATTCAGCGGGAATCGCTCATGATCGGGAAACTGGTCCCGGAAAAGATCGGATTGCGCGTTTGGATCCATCATGAATTATAGATGAAACCTGACAGAAGGTTTCAGGTTGCCAATCGGGGATAATCGGTAAAATACAAAGCATAACCGAAACCAACGACGCAAAGAAATACCGCGTTCGGTTAAAACGTTATCGTGTTGTATATTTTAAAAACACCTTTAAATCCTATGGGCACCGCTTTCACACAACAACCAACACTAGGGGAAGGGATTTTTACCCCGTCAGAAATCGCGAAGTTTCTGAAGCTGCCAACCGGTAAAGTTAACCGATGGGTGAATTCGTACTGGGATGGAGACTTTGCGTCCAAAACCGGGCATGGCTATTCCTGGAAGAAAAATGACAGTAAGGCGGTGAATTTTCTTACTATGGTTGAATTACTGATTATGGCATCCCTGTCTGAGCAAGGTGCGCGTACAACAGAAATTGTAAAAGCACACAAGGTGCTTGCCGACAGATACAATGTTGTATACCCTTTCGCTATGAATAAGGTGATCAGCAATATCTATACTGACGGGAAAAAAGTATATCTGGATGACGGAGGGTATATCATTAACCTGGATGGTACAGACCAGATCAACCTTGAGTTTGTGAAACAGCTGTTCAATAATCTGGATTTTGGAATTGATGATCTCGCCAGCCGTTACTGGCCTATGGGTAAAGACAACAGTGTGGTCGTTGATCCGGAGCGCAAGTTTGGTCATCCTGTGATTAATGAGACGAATATTTATCCTGAAACGATTTATGGCATGGTTCAGGCTGGTGATCCGCCCGCATTTATCGCAAGCCTATATAATCTTACCGGGAAAGAAGTTGAGGATGCCATAGCTTACTGTTCAGCGGCATGATTATCTATGTGGATGAAAACATCCCACCCGTTTTTGCAGAAGGATTCCAAATTCTGCAACATCCCCTGCTGCTAAAAATGAATATGTCGGAAACAGTCGAGGTGAAATCGATTTCCAATGAATTTGGCCGTGGAGCCAAAGACGAAGACTGGATTCCAAAACTCGGTGGAACAAACGCATGTGTGATTACCCAGGATTATGATTTACGACGAATACATCATCAACGGGTGTTATGTGAGGAACATAAACTGAGTATGATTTATTTGCGTCCCCCCTCAAAAAATGGGTTTTCCTATTGGGCAATGGTTGAACTGCTGGTAAAACACTGGCCGGAACTTCTCAGGATTATTGATCGCCATGAAAGGCCTTTTTCCTTTAAAATAATGAGTCGGTCTTCCAAGCCAGAGGCTTTTGAGTGAGTCAGCAAAAAAGTTTGTTTAGGTTTTCTTCCTGTTTTTTGTAGATTTACATAGTCAAAACAACTTCCGGAGACGTCCATGAGTACCAATTCAGTCATAGAAAAATTCGAAGAACTTCCGCCCGAAGCACAAAAACAGGCGACCGATTTTGTAACCTTTCTCTACGAGAAATACGTGAAGTCTGCTCCGAAACCAACTTCAGACAAACCTGTTTCAGAGAGCCCTTTCGTAGGTATGTGGGCTGACCGCAAGGATATGACCGACAGTTCCGAATGGGTCAGGAAACAAAGAAGAGAGCTGTGGGTAAGGTAAAAGCACTATTGTTATGCCCGCCAGACACATCCTCGAATCAATGCTACACCCTTATTCTAATTTTTCGACTTTCATTAGACTAAGGAAATCCATAGTCCAGCGGGGTTGACTACAAGTTAACTGATGATATACAGCAGTGCATAAAATGCATACACCTGGTTTCGCTTATTCCCGGTGATTTCACGTATAATTCCTGCTGCTTCAAATTTACCGATCAGATTGTACAGGGTTTGTTTGCTGACAATGACATTGCTAATGTCAGCATTAAAAAAACTATGTCATTAATACAGTTATAGACGTATCAGGTTTAACCGTCTCACATCGTAATCTCTACAATCTCCGACCGCGATTTTCCGTCTGCCGGCAGCTCCATAATCTGCCAACCGGTCTCCAGCTCGTTCAGGCGCACCTGCAGCAGCGAGACCGAGTTCAGATCGCGAACGGTCACGCCCCGGAAGCTTGACCCCGGGGTGTCGCCGTCATGGAAACAGATCTCACCACGGCTGTTTTTCTGCCCGGTTAGCGCCGGGCCCAGGTCCAGGTCCTGAAGCATAAAGAACACTCCGGCAGTGGGGCTGTCGTGCATGCAAAACTGCTCAACGGCGTGTTCATAGAGCAGGTCCGCATCGATCACATCATCAAGCTGTTTTTCAGTAATGCCGTAGGCTTCGAGTATTTCCAGCATCTCCCTGCGGTTTTCCCAGGTTTCGAGATTATATTCCGTGATATAGTATTCCCAGGTGTAATCCGTCACTACCTCAATGCCGTCGACGGGAATATCGGAGAGTAGGGTTAAACTGTCGGGATCGAACCAGATTACGGTGTCGGGCGGACCGTCGAAGGGCAGCAGGGGTTTGGTGTATTGGGCCGTGAACAGCTCGATTTTGTTCCAGAGCGGCCAGGTGAGGAGCCCGCCGGCCCCGATGATGAAGGTTTTTCTGTCCATTTTTTTGTCCTTGTTGTTACTGATGGTTATGGATATGGTTGTTTGTGTTTTCCCGCATTGCCTAATCAAATTAAATTACCCTCTGTCAAATAAAAACGTCCGGCGGGTCAGGCGGGGAGGGCCGCTGTTCAGGATCAGTCGTCGTCGCTGTCGGAATCACTGAAATATCCGTCCTCCTCAAGCGCATCCTCATCATAGCTTTCGCGCACCCACTCTTCGAAGAACCCGCCGAACCAGTCGGCCAGCTCCGGGTAGAAGGCGGAGTCGACATCCACAAACCGGGCAATCTCTTCGATGGGCAGGCCGCCGTCTTTGCAGCCGTACCAGAACGTGCGCACCAGGCCCGAGTACAGGTCGCCGGCCGCGTCTTCGGTGCTGTTGATCTGTTCGATCATGCGCTTGAGGGTGAGCGGTTTCCGGCTTTTCGGGATGGCCATGGCGAAGGGCTCCTGCGCATACTCGTCGGCCACGCTGTAGTGAATCCAGCCGTCCTCAGGGCGGGCGCGAACCGAAATCTGGTCAGCAGTTGTGGATGCCAGGCTGATGCAGGCGATCTCGACCTCACCCTGAAGCAGGGAGGACAGGTATTCGCCACCCATAAACGACGGATGGATGCGCCCCCAGGCCGAGCGCTCGCTTTCGGGCAGCGTCTCGCGGTGCAGGAAGATGAGCAGGTTCGGGATGTCGCACTGCTGGTGCAGGGCCCGGGCCATTTCGCGGCGCTTCTTCCCCTTGATGCGGCTGATCAGAAGTTCGTAAGCGGGATCGTCGGGCCAGTAGGTGTCGGGGCGGTATGAAAGGTCGATGCCCGGATCGGTGGCGTGTTCGTGGCCGGTTTCAGGATCTGTTTTCATGGGTTGTGCATCTGGTGCTCCGGACTTTTTTTGGGCGGGCGACTGGTGTGCTGCCGGAACGTAATGCACAGAAGGCGCTTTAGCAGCATTTGTGGATCGCCCTGCAAGTTACCCGTTAAATCGGCGATTGGTTCAATATAGTGAATGCACGGATGGGGGCAAGGTTCCGTGCATTAGAGAATGTTATAATTGCCTTATTTCGGGTCGGGCGCCGGCTTCCATGAGAGGAGATTATCACGTAATTCCCGGAACCCGAAAATTACTATATCGTTTCGTTAATTCTGATCGTTATTTATTTGACTATAAAGGCTGAGGTAATTATTATTTGTTGAATTACATCACCCCTAAGACTTCGTTCTTAGGCCTATGAGCCCGGGCTTGTCCCGGGCTTGCTTTTTTTAAAAAAAGGGGAAGGTATAGAGGATGAGATGTATTGTCTATGTTGACGGTTTCAATCTGTACTACGGCTTATTCAGCTACAATCCATATGCTCCAAAATGGGTGAAAGATGAGGTTTCAGGAAACAGAAAATTCAGGTGGCTCGACCTGTACAGTTTGTTTGCTGATGTACTGCCAAAGACCAATCGGATTGCTACTGTCAAATATTTCACGGCTTATGTCAATGGAGAAAGGGATCCCCTGAAACCGATCCGGCAGCAGGCATACATAAACGGCCTGTTGAGTTACCGGAAGGAAGTGAGAATAACACTTGGTCAGTTCAAATCGAATATCGTCGATATGCCCCTTGCCCGGCCAATAGGCCGGAAAAAATATGCACAAGTGATTAAAACAGAGGAAAAAGGATCAGATGTGAACCTGGCCGTACATATGGTCAATGATGGATGGAAGGATGAATACGATATGGCCGTGTTGTGCTCAAATGACACAGATTTGATTGAGGCGGTTAAAATTGTAAGACATGATACAGGCAAACTGGTTTGCTGGGTTACACCGAATACGGTATTTCCTTCAAAAGAGATCAAACCCCATGTGAACTTCCACAGAAAAATTATGAACAAGCATTTAAAAAGAAATCAGTTACCCGAGGTTATTCCCGGAACAAATATCACCAAACCAGCAAATTGGAACTAAGCGAAAAAACTGTAATTGGGACAATAATTTTGAGCGGTAGTTTACCTAATGCGTTATGACTTACAATTACTGCAGGTCGTGTCTTTTTAAATTCAGCACCAATAGTTGGGTCGAGATTAATTAGCCAAATCTCACCTTGTTTCATAAAAGTCTTCCATGTCGAGTGTTGTAAAAGCTGTTAACTCCCTGTTGGTGGAATATTCCTCATGCAGGCCTTCTGCGGCAATCATCAATTGGTCAAAATCTTCCTGCTTGCGAATTATGTGCATGGTCCTCTCTACGACATACATCCGTTTTTTACCGGAAGCTTTTGAATTTCCCTGATCAGGTCTTGCGTTCTCATGGTCGAGTCTTTCATATGGACTAAATATAAACAATTCAAACCATCCGCTGCTATATTGCGGGATAATGGAAATTATTAGCTGTCTGGTGCCAATTATGTGATTAAGGTATTTGAAAATTTGTTTATTCATTTAAAGAGACAGTTTTGATAGCGAATCGGTCAGAATATGTTCCACTCGCGTGTTGTTCCATTTAGTAATCTAATTAGTTAACATTTGATGAAGTTAATTACCAAAGTAAGGTACCCATGCACGTGAAAACTAAAACCGATTTTGAAGACCTGCTGATCCGCAAATACGGAGCAAAAGGAATACCCGCCCGTGATCAGTACGATGCTGATTCACTGGCATTCCGGCTGGGCGTAATGCTTAAAGAGGCCAGAAGCGAAGTGAAGATCACGCAGGAGGAACTGGCCCGGAGAACCGGAACGAAGAAAAGCTACATCTCAAGGATCGAACGAGGGCAGAGCGATATCCGGATGTCGACCTGGCAAAAACTGATCGAAACCGGCCTTGGGAAACGGCTGCACATATCGATCGGATGATGGATTGACATTCATTACGCCATGGTTTATCCGGCCCGGCGTGGCTATACTGAAAACCTGGCGAACCGGCTTTCGGGACGGTTGCCGATTATATGTTCCACACTTATTTCAGGGTACAACATTCATGAGGATTCAATGGTATCGAGGTCCCGTTGTGTGTTAGTCCGCTCCGAATATGTTCCGGTATCCGTTCTCAATAAGGGCCACGTGGGCATCGCTCAGGGGTTCAAATTCTTTTCTCCGGGCCCGGTTCGACAGCCGGCCATTCTGCTGACGTAAAAATCCGATCAGTGTTTCTTTGACCGGTTCGGGCAAATCGAAGTGTTCATCCAGAAAACCACGCATGGCGTCGTGTTTGCGTAAATAATCCACCTCTTCGGGCAGTAATCGGGTCACCGTTTCGTGAACGCAGCTGTACAGAAATTCACAAATGGATGTGGCATCGAAATATCGGTACAGATCTGCTGTATCGTTGATCACCCGCACGTTACCCCGGTCGGTGGGCTCCCATTGAATGAAATCGAGTCTGGGGCGCGACACCTCTTCCAGCACCCATCGGTATTCATCCAACCGGTTCAGGATTACGGCCGATATCGGGAATACGATTCCGGGTGGGGCGAAGTTTCTGCCGGCCAGTATATGATGGATGATGTACCGGTGAAGCCTTCCGTTGCCGTCTTCAAAGGGGTGAATGAATACAAATCCGAAGGCAAATACAGAAGCCATCAAAACGGCATCCATTTCTGCGGCTTCCATGAGTTCAAGGGCTTCAATGAAGTTTTGCAACAGAACGGGCAGGTCTTCATGCCGGGCGGAGATGTGATCGGGCATCGGCCTGCCCGACAGGCGGTCGTGAACACCTACAAAGCCACCTTCACTGCGCCAGCCCGGCTGTACCATCGGGCTTCCTGCTATCAATATCTCCTGCAACCTGAGCAGTTCACGTGATGTAAGAGGCTGGCGGCCGGCCTGAACGACTGCCCGGCCCCAGCGCTCGGCCCTTCCCGGTGCGGGTTTTTCTCCTTCGATGGCAAAGGAGGCTTTGGAATCCCTCAACAGTAAGAAAGCGGCCGCACGGGCCATGATATCAGGATGAATGCGATCCACTGTATCCCGGATCTGTTTTTGGAGGTCTTCTTCCATGTAGGCCAGTAGCGGTTTCGTTTTGCGAATCATGGGGCAGAAACCGGCAACACCAGGGAGATTATTACGCACACGATGCCGGGATGAATTCCGTGATGGCCCGCAAAACTGGAGCTTCGTATTCACGGCATCTACATAGTTACCTTGCATGGCATCAGGCAGGTCAAGTACTGTATCCGATAACCATTCGTAGTAAAACCAGACCAGGCGGCTGTATTTTCCGGTTGGCTCCCTTTCGATAACCTGCCTGATTTCCACGGCAGGTAGTGCCTCAAACAGGTTCTTAAGCACCAGCAGGTCAATACCCTCGTACTTCATGGCAAAGGTAACATGAGCCATCCAGTTTGACTGCGGCGTATACCTGGCCGGCATAACCTCCCAACGTCCTTCACTTAAACGGATGTTACGGTCACTTACCGCATACAATCGGAACGGGAGCGGCACCTGCAATTGGTAAACATGGATCAGGGCAGAATAGCCGGCCAGGGATTCGGCTGCATCCGGCAGGGAATAACCCCTGAAGCGGTCCGTAACAACATTAAAGAATCCGGGGGGAAGCCGCTTACTCATAAGCAGGGATAAATTGTAAGTTGAATCGAATGTACGATGAATTTCGATTACAAGTCATGAATAATGATTATAAAAGCTTTATTTATATGTAATATAATTATTAATCGATAATTTGTGTGAATATTAATTACGTAAACGGTTTGTTTTTCAGTTTGCAACCGACTGAACCGAATACGGAACCGTACGCAAGAGGCTGATTGCCCCAAAAACGCGTTCAGAATCCGAATGTAATCAGCGAATCAAAGAGCGGTGTCTTTCTCGCTTTATAGGTAAAAGAGTGAAGTGCGGGATCACTGGAAACCAGCTCGACCAGACCGAAGCGCGATAATGGCTCCAGATAAATGCTGAAACAGATGTATTCACGTAGTATTTGCGGAATTTCCGACTGTTCGGGATCTTCAGCAAAGTTGACGCCATTAATGATGTCGGGGTGCAGCAACCGATTGGTCAGTTTCTTTGAAGATACCATCTGGCGGCCCTTCATTCGATGCAGCTGATAGAGGGTGTAGGTTACATTTTCCTGGGCGTGCGATAAAAGATCAGCTATGCTTTCGTCACCGAAACGATACGCCATATCGTATTCCAGAAACAGGGTCTGCAGCAACAGGGCATAGAGCCTCGGGGAGTTTCGGGTCATCAGAAGATCAGCATTATGGCGAACAGGAATACATTTCCCCTTTTTTATGGCGAATAACCCTGATAGTATCATCACGCTGGCCAGTTCTTCTATGAATTGAAAAACGATGGAATTTAATTCATCAATCTGTTCATCTGCAGTTAAGTCCCGGAATTGCAGAACTTTGCCGGATTGCCCTGTGGCCGGTCTGCCGGCGTTCGGGCTGTCTGTGAAAGGTTTTCCCGGGGAATTACCGGCACCGGATTTGTTCCGGTTCTGGTGCCTCCATTCCAGCGAATATTCAGGCCACACCCCGTTATCGATCAGATAGCGAATGGTTTCCGGTTTGAATCGTCCATCACGGCCCATTGGCAACTTGCCGCCGGATTCCAGCAGATGCTTGTAGAACAGGCGTACATTCATCATAAAGGGAAGCGATTGTATGGTATCCGGTTCGAGTTCAGAATAATTGATACTGATGCCCACGGCATCCTGCATCCAGTTATCCTGCGAGTTTAAATAGGCGATCTGCATCGTACTGAGACCGCCGATAGTCTGCTGGAAAATGTCTGGATTGGTATTCATCTGATCCGTCACAAACCGGTCAACTACCTTGTTGAAGCCGATATTTTCTTCATCTGCCTGACGTTCAAGTGCAAATCGCAGGTCCTCAAGTTCTTTATGGGCATTCTGATCCTCATACCCGAGCAGCCGGCCAACTTTGGATGCTGTGTGTTCTCCTCTGAGATAACCGGCTATCACTCCGATGTGCGCTTTCATGGAATATTGTTCGAACAGATTCAACAGCATTTCGATGGTATGTCTGTGCTTGCCAACTTCTTTCAGGTACAACTTCATAGAGTTCATCATCATCATGGCAAGCGGGAGAGGCAGGGCCAGGTTTACTTCGTTATTCATAAATCCGGCAATATTATCGAGTACAGCGGAATTGCCGGTTTGCCCGGTTTCAAGCACTTCCTTCAATACCGAATAGGCTTTCTCCGGCATCCGGATTTCGACCAGTGCCGTTTCATCCAGCATCGCATTCATACCAGAAGGGGAGAAGATCTGATCATCGTCTGATGTGAACCGCGAGTCAAACATGCTCCCCTCAAACTGGGAGATGACACCGCTCAACCGGCATTTCCTGCACTCCCACCGGATTTTGTCCGGTTTTTCACTGCGGCGGGTTTGCACCTCACAGGGCTGCATATCGCGCATGCTCCTGTCGCAAGACAAGATATCGGTCGAGTACCAGGCACCCGGCTCACACTGCGTTGCGTACCGCACCAGATCAGTGAAAAACGTATAGTCGCTGATGCGGTCCGGTGATGGATGATCAGTTTGATGCATTTCATCAATCAGCCGCTTAAACTGTAGAAATCCGGATTCAGGCATGGTAGTATGTGTGTGATCTGGTAAGGATGAATTTAAAAAACGGTTTTCGCAAAGTACATATTTATGCGTAGCGATTACAATTCCAGGTATCATGTTGGCTTTACAGCCGGGTGGCTGTAAAACGGTGCCTCGTGCGTTCCCGTGGCCAGGTCCGCCTCAAGCAGTGTAGACACACCGTCATCCGGCCCGCCCGGGATGGAAGTTCCTGTTCCGGCGATATGCCAGGTGGCGAGGGAGTGCAGGTAACGGTCGTCTGCCTCTAAAAACTGCCCGCCCATGCAGAGGGTGCGTTTGTAGATGAGCAGCGAGTTGACCTCAAAACCGGAGATCCGTTTGCCGTGCAGATCAGGACCAATGTGTGATTGCTTACCGTTCCGGAAGGAATGCCGGTGCCATCCGTTCGATCTCTTTTCTGCTTATGCCCAGTTTTGTTGCGACGGCTCTCCACTCTGAAACAACCCCTTTAATCTCACCGATGATTCCGGAGGCTTTTGCATCCGGCAATCTGAACAGTGGGGCTACACTCCGGGCTATATCCGTATGCAACCGGTTGTCATTTTCGTCAATATTAAGGGTTAAACCATATCCTTTTGGATTTGGGTTAATGTCATAGGCCGGACTCAGCGTGAGGCCTTTGTTTTTAAGAATAAATCCATGATTTCTTAAATGATCGTCGGTATTGGATACACAAATGCTGAATACAATCCTTCTCCATAATTGCTCCAGATCGTAGTTTACACGGGAACCCCGGGATTGTATCAAATCAACCAGTTCCAAATAGCTTGCCCCGGCCCGGGCGTCTGCACCGTCCTGGTAGCCAAGCAACGTCATTGCAGAGAAAAAGTGGGTACGTCTGCCCTGATCATCCCGGTCAAACCGCCTGGTTAAAAATGTGGTTTGATCTGAGAAAAATTTGTCAGCTTTTGATTCGGCCATATCCACATTACATTTCAGAGCAAGTGAATAGGCAAGGTATTCCCAGGCTCCTGCATCCACATCATCATTTCTGCCTGGGAATTTGGCGATCCAAAGGTTCTTCTTTTCAGATAAAAAACTCGCTTTCGGCCTTGCTCCACCAAGTGATGACCCCGGGGCTAACAGTAAAGAGAGCCGTTTCAAATAATTGTCATCACCTGGTGCAGCACCATGCTCGAGTTCAAACGTTGCACGCTCCAGTTCCCTAAGTGAAGTAACAGGAGGAGTGGGGTGTTCTGCATCATCATCCAGAAATGGTCCATCAGGTGCTGTTTTGAATCGTAAAGCTCCCATTCTCGACTCATCGGCTACACCAAGCAGGTAGTCGGATTCCATCAAATGCCGGGAGGGACGCTCCTCCATACCTGCTTTTATTGCTTCTCTCCTGTCCATTAATACCCGTCCCCAACGGTCAGGTGATGAATCTAAAAAAATTCCAAAATTCCGTTCATCTTTTTGCAGATACTGGGGCCCGCCATATAACCTGAGATTGGGATCAACCCCAAAAACAGTATCAGACTCCAGGAATTCAGAGTCATATTCAAATTTAAAAATTTCCTTCCCTCTGATGATTGCAGACGTGAGTTTTCCCATCAATACGGGTTCCGGCAGATCGGATGGATGGGAATAAACCCAAATGTCTTTTCTTTCTTTCGTGGGCATCGTTACTCATTCCCGCGTTTTGGAGCTCTCTTTTTCGTTATAAGTTCAGCATCCTGAATTTTTCTGCCCAATTCATCGTCAGATGCCAACGATGCCATATCCTTTTCAAGCCCCAGTGCGGTGAGCACCTGGTAATAGTTCCCGATTGCCACACCGGGATCACCTTTTTCAATATTCCAAAGGGTAGACCGGCTGATATTTGCACGCTCGGCAACCTGCTCCATGCTCAGTTTTCGGCGCAGGCGTGCAAGTTTGAACTGTTCACCAACCTGTTCCATAATTCGTTGGTGCCGGGGAAGCAATAGTGGACGTTTGACTTTCATAATGTTATATATTTAGAACATAATATAATATATATGTTTAATATATCATACGTTATAAATTATTTTTCATATTAATTCAACCCGCTTGCAAGATTTAAATCCGCCGGCCGCCAGGAAAACCCCTGTTCCCGATGGCCACTTTGATATGGCTCAGGGGTTCAATTTCTTTATCCCGGGCCCGGTTCGACAGCCGGCCTCGTGTTCGGCTGAATCCGGCCTGGGGTTCGGCTGCATCCTGCCGGAAAACCATCAGCCTGGGTGGCACATAAAGTCCAACTCAACGTTTTTCAACATTCCCCAACATCGGTGTGCCCCGTTTGCAAAGCTGAATGCACATCCCCCAGGGGTCGCGCAGCATCACAATATGTGAGCCATCATCGGGGCGGGCGTCGCTTTCTTCTTTTGCCCCGGCTTCAAGCAGCCGTTTTTTGTCCATTGCCGGATCAGCGGAGACGAATGCGAGATGAACAATAAGCGGGTTCATGGCCCGGTAATCCGGCACTTCATCAGCCGGGTTGTTGTAGATTTCGATCATAACTTGTCCGCTGTTATCGGCCAGGAATGTGGTATAGGGCGCATTTTCTGATTGTCTCACAACAGACAGCCCAAGATTTTTCCGGTACCAGTCGGCCATGGCCGGCGGATTTTCGACGTTCATTGCAAAATGTTCAATTTTCATGGTCTGATTTCATGGTCTGAGTTTTTTTGACGGTTGGGGTTCTTCATGTTTGTATGACATGTGCAGGCACTGCCCCGGCGCCGCGTACACGTTTGAACTGTTCACCAACCGGCATTTACAGAACCCGGATTTTTTCATCCCGCCGGTAAAATGGTTTACCAACCCGTTCGATGTGACCTGTAAATTCGGGATTGTCGAGCCGGGTGTAATCCACCAGATCGATGATATAGGGCAGACTGCTTTCTTCAAAATCCCCCTTGATTTTGGCCAGCCGGCCGGCAGGAACATCCCTGTTCATGATGGCCAGATCCACATCGCTGCCGGGTCGGTAGTTGCCTTTTGCACGGCTGCCGAATACATGTACCTCCCTGATTTCAGGGTACGACATGAATATGGATTGTATGGTTTCCATGTCCCGTTCGGTGAGCCCGAAACGGTTTCGTTTTTGCTCATCCATGAGATTGTTTGGGTTGATGGCTGCCGCCTTGTGAGGCATAAAAACGGTAGAGTTTTCCGAGTGCGGGATAGGTTTCATCCCGAAGCTGCTGCTCCAGGGTTTCAAATTTCTCCCCGCTGTAGTCATGCGATAGTTCATTCCGGATGTCAAGCCCGTCAATCAATTCCTGGGCATAATCGATGAAATCACTCTGTTGTGCCAGGCGGAATGTTTCTTTGGGTGAGGGTTTGAAATCGAAGCCCTGGTGTTCCAGAAAATCTTTCATCACCTTCCAGGCAAGGTCAATGGTGAACTCAAAGCGCTGAATCAGGCCGTTTCTCTCCAGTTCATTCAGTTCTTCCATCTCCATGGCTTCTTTTAACCGGAGATATGCTTTTTCAAAATTATGCGCACGCTGTACCCAGCGGATATCTTTTGCGGTCATGGTTACTTTGCCATTCGTATATCAATTGTTCATTACACAGGTTTAATGTAATGACTATCTGCATTATGGAAAAATGGCCGGTGTAGTACATCTTATAGCCTGGGATTTCACCCGCCCGTCATTGAACCCACTTCGGAAAGGCTTTTTTGAACTCTTCTTTCATGGCCGGGCGGTTTCTGTACGTTGACAGCAGTTCTTTCATGAGTTCATACGTCCGTTCATCACCGCCGGGCAGTTGGCTCAATTCCCTGAGCCTGGCGGCTATGTCCCGGTAGTTTTCACGCCCGGTCTGCGTGGATAGCATCTCAATGACCGTTGCGAGCATTTCCATCACCTCCTCCGGATAATGGGGGATTAGCAAGGGTTTGAGGTTATCGAACAGGCGGAGGTCGGTAATATTCTGCCGGGCGAGCAGCAGTAGCCGCTGCCAGTAGCCCTCCTTAATGTAAATATGAGCCAGCTTCGAGGCAGGTTCTGAAACGCTTCTTCCATCCACGCTTTTCCAGGTGTTGTCGCGGATCATCGTAATCAGGTCTTCGCAGGCCGAATTCCACTGCTCAGCCGGCCAGGTTGATTTGTAGTCTGCGTAAACGGCGTCGTTGTTCCAACCGTACAGGAACAGATCGAGGCTCCATTTTCTGATATCGCCGGTATCGCCGGTCAGTTTTGCAATCTGCAGCAGGGTTTCCCGGTAGGGATTATGTTGATGGTAGCCACCGGGTCCTTTCATCGCAACAGGGTCAAGGCAAAGTTTTTTCGCCTTGTCGTACTCCCGGTCATCGATCGCTTTTTCAATGAGCTGCATCCGGAATTCCGGAATGTGGATGTTGGATTCAAGAATGCGGATGTGTTCTTCATTACGCCCGGTACGTTCATGGTAATCCATAAGAGCGGCAAGCAGTGAACGCTCATCGGAATGACCAAACCACATTGTGTTCTCCCGTCGGGTTGTCCGCGCCAGTTTCAGTCCGTTATCGATATATTCGAAAAAGGCTTGTTCCTGATGCGGGCCGGTTACCAGATCCGGCAACAAAATGATGAAGTCATGTTCGATGCCAGTGTATCTGTACCGTGACGTACTCAATTCGCCCATACACCAGGTGAACAGCTGCGATCGAAGATCATCTGGTGCCATATCCGCTATGGTGTGTAATTCAGAAATCGCCTCGAGCAGATAGCCTCCCAAAGCTCCTCCCGAATCGTCTGCAGAATCCATTATCCCGGATATTTCTTCGATAATGACCCGGCAGATCGCAGCCGCTTCTTCAGTATTACTCTGCCCGTACAGCTCCCCGGCTGTGGTGAACAGACTGGTAACAATGCGATCAACTTTGTGGGTACTTTGATAGTCGATAAAACCGTACCGGTTAGTGGCACTTTTAAGAGTGCTCGTGATGATGGTACGGTATTTTTTCTCGGGATCTTCCTCAAGCAGGCCGGCAAAGCGGGCAAGGAACAAATTCTTCAGGCCCGGTTCGGTCTTGATTACGTTGCTGACAAAATCCCGCAGATCAGCATCGCTGACCCTGGCAAAGATCTGGTCCACACGGCTGCCTCCGGATTTCCCGGCCTTTTTTTTGGGAGGCTTTCCAGGGGCAGAGGATACTTCACTGGCCGGTTCTTCGGCATAGGGCAGCTGGTTTTGTTCCTGAATGCCATATACTACGGCCACAACATGTTTGCAGATAGCCCCGTCATAAGGGCAGTCGCAGAGCCAGTCGGTGACCTCGTCGCCGGTCGTTTCAACGGTAACAAAATAGAGATCGGATCCATGTACAGAGGCCGTCCAGAACCCGGATTCAATCTCTTCGAGGTCGTCTACAAGGCCATCCATAAAATAGGCCAGACCGCGTTGTGCAATCGTGGTTCCGGCCTGTCGGATGAACGATTCCCAGGGGTTCATAAGATGGATGAATGGGATACGAAATTTTTCCTTCCGGAATTTAGAAAAATTATGGGATATGAACTCCCTTAATTATTCAAAATTACGTGAATTAGCCTGCCGGGCATACATTTTTTGCATTGAAGAAGGAGTGTTGATAGCGTTGACCCGGTTAATATGAACCGGGATAAATTACATTTCAGCAGACCGGTTCACGAACAGGTTGTTTCCGGTTTCGCCGTCGAAAAAGTGAAGTTTCCGGGCCCGCAGGTAGAGGGTTACTTCCTGGTCTTCGCGCATGGTTTCGGAGGGCGGGGCTTTGACGATCCAGTCGGCGCCATTTTCAAGCGACAGATGGATGAGTGAGATATCGCCCATGTTTTCGATCAGTTCGATGGTTGCGGTTTCGAAGGGGATGAGGCCGTCTTCGCCGGCGGTAAGGTGGATGTCTTCGGGACGGATGCCCAGCACCAGGTTCGGCAGCGACGCTTCCGGTATCTGATCGATCAGCCCGGCCGGCAGCTCAAACCCTATGGCGCCGGATGTACTGGTGAAGCGGGGCTTTTGGCCGTTGCCTTTACCATTACCATTACCATTGCCATTGGAATTGGCTGTGGCACTGGGGTTGGTTGTGGCATTGACGTTGGCGTTTGCGGTGACGTTGGTGGTGACGGATCCGTGCAGAACGTTCATCGACGGGCTGCCTATGAAGCCGGCCACAAACAGGTTTGCCGGATGGGTATAGACCATGATCGGCGTGTCGAGCTGCTGCAGCACCCCAAAATTGATGATGGCAATGCGGTCGGCCATGGTCATGGCTTCGATCTGGTCGTGGGTTACGTAGATGCTGGTGGCTTTCTGCATTTTATGCAGCCGCAACAGGTCGGTTCTCATCCTCACGCGCAGTTTCGCGTCGAGGTTGCTCAGGGGCTCATCAAACAGGAAGGCTTTGGGATTTCGCACAATGGCGCGGCCAACTGCTATCCGCTGTTTTTGTCCGCCCGACAGCTGACCGGGTTTGCGGTCGAGCAGGTCTGTGATATCGAGCAGCACGGCCGTTTTGCGCACCAGTTCATCGACCGGGCCTTTTTTCATCCCCTTCATTTTGAGGCCGAACGCCAGGTTATCGTACACGCTCATGTGGGGGTACAGGGCGTAATTCTGGAACACCATGGCGATATCGCGGTCTTTGGGGGGTGTTTTGTTCACCTCGACCCCGTCGATAATAATGGAGCCCGAATCGATGGTTTCGAGCCCGGAGATCATCCGCAGCAGGGTCGATTTGCCGCATCCCGAAGGGCCGACCAGTGCCAGGAACTCGCCGGATTCAACGGTCAGGCTCACATCGTTTACGACCGCAAGGCCGTTAAATTTTTTGACCGCATTTTTTATCTGAATTTGTGCCATCGGGACCTGTTTTTTTGTTCGCCGGAGCTGCCGGAACGGCCGGTTTTATTCCCCGGGACGGCGTGGATGCCTCCCGATTTATTTAATCAGAAAACCGCTTCCAGCCGGGCCGGGCCTTTAAAGATCAATCTTTTTAATCAGTTAACCGAATATGAAAAATAGAAAAATAAAAATTGACTTTTATCGGGATTTCAAGAAATTTATAGAAGCGCTTCGATATATCAAATTAAAAGTTTACGATCCCTGAAAAATGTCCCATTCCAAAAAGCGAGTAACCATCAAAGAGGTAGCTGCCGATGCAAATGCGTCGCTGTCGACGGTATCGATGGTGGTTAACGGCAAAGGCTACGTAAGTGATTCAAAACGGAAAATAGTTTTGAATTCGATCCGCAAACTGGGTTACGTGCCGTCGGCGTCGGCCCGGAGCCTGGCATCCAACCGGACCAACAATATCGGCTTTATTCTGCGGGAATCGCACTTTACGCTAAGTGAGCCCTTCTATACCCGCATATTTCTGGGTGCCGAATTTGAGTCGAAAAACCAGAATTACTATGTATTGCTGGCAACGGTGCCCGATGATTACAAACGGGGCACCGATACCCCGAGGCTGCTGAAGGAGAGAAATGTTGACGGCATCATCATTGCCGGTAAAGTGAACATCAACCTGCTCCGGGAGGTTGAAGATTCCGGTATTCCGTTCGTACTGGTCGATTACCAGTACAAGTCGTACCCCAGCATTACGATCGACAACCGGAACGCCGCTATCGAAGCGGTTCGATACCTGATCGGGAAAGGGCATACGGATGTAGCTTTCCTGGGCGCCGACATAAGCCATCCGAGTATATCGGAACGCCTTGAAGGGTATCAGCTGGCCATGATGCACGCCGACCCGCCTGAAACGGGTGAATTGGTTTTCATCGATGAACACCAGTCCCCCACTTTACAGACCGGATACGAGCTTGGCGTAAAAATTCTGAACGGTGCAAAAAGGCCAACGGCCGTTTTCTGCGCGAACGATGCTCTTGCACTGGGCCTGATCAAATATGCCAGGGAGAAAAAAATCAGAATCCCCGAAGACCTCGCCGTTGTCGGGTTTGATGATGTGGAGGGTGGAAAATTTTCGACCCCACAACTGACTACCGTCCGGGTATTTAAAGAACAGATTGGCGAGCTGGCCCTGAAGCTGCTCGCAGAGCTGCTGGATGATGTTCCCAAATCGAATACCAGGTACGAAAGGAGCAATCACATGCTTACGGTGCCCACGGAATTGATTGTGAGGGAATCAGCCTGAACATTTTCTGAAGGTCACAAATAACGCCTCATGATAAACTCGGCAGTTCCAACAGTTTTAGTGGGGTTTCAACAATAAAAAAGAGGTAATTAACAATGAAAAAGAATACAATGTCCGGTTTTGGCGTGCTGCTGGTACTCTGCCTGTTTGCAGGTACTGCGCTCCATGCTCAGAACTCAACAAGTGTAAACTTGTTGTCGAACGGCGGCTTTGAAACCGACCGTCCGGCGTACTGGACCCCCAGCGGGGCCGGGGCCGAGTGGAGTACCGAGCAGAACCGCACGCCGAACTACAGCCTTAAGCTGAGCGGCAGCGGCGAAACCTCATGGACCATGGAAGAAGCGGTCCGCAACTGGGTGGGTGGAATACCCGGCGCAGGCACCCCCGAGATTATTATCGGCGGCTGGGTGTATGTAATGGGCGTGAATACCAACCCGACAACCGACGCGGCCAAATTCCAGCTGATCTACGAGTTCTATGATGAAAACGGCGTGGATGTTCTGGGTGCACCGGTTGTACTGGATATTCCGCAGAGCACGGCCAATTCGGGCGGATGGGTGGAGCTGAGCAGCGAATCGCTGGGCGCCATTACCCTGCCGAGTGAAC
>RECM01000028.1 GCA_007694035.1 Balneolaceae bacterium | reverse complement strand
CCTCAAATCGGGGGGGTAAACTTCCCCATTTTTTTAGCCCTCTTAAAAGCACTGGGGTTCGGGTAAGTTACAGGATTTCCTGCCGGTTATTTTGCTGTTTTGAATACATTATTAACTAACTAATAAACAGTATTATATACAAATTTACAATCGGAACAACGTATACTTCATTGCCGGTTCAGATTCCGCATGTCTACTGCCTACTACCTAAAAAGCCACAATGCCGCAATCAACCCCCAGGATTGGCGTATTCCACCATTTGAAAAACGGACTGATTGTATAATCTTAAGACAAGCTATTGATAAAACTACAATCTGATTGATATAAAGAAGCCAATCAGCACAAAATTCAACGCACAACAGAGATGACGCTAACAAACCCCGGGATATTAATAAAAGATGGCAGCATCGGAAAACCCCCGGGAGAGAAAAGCTGCCATTGTGAGTACCGAATGGTTTATCAGAATCCCTGCTTGCCGGCGAGCGCTATGTATGCTCACTGGTCTGCATAAACAGAAACCCTGAACCCCTGGCCACCGAAGCTTCAGCGAAGGAGGCTTAAACCCTCAAAATCATGCAAAAAATAGTACCCCACTTATGGTTTGATACACAGGCGAAAGAAGCCGCAGAATTTTATGTGTCCGCTTTTGGTAACGGTTCACAAATCAACAGCATCACCACGCTTCATGATACACCATCGGGTGATGTGGATTCTGTTACCTTTGAGTTGCTGGGCCATTCATTTATGGCAATATCAGCCGGACCCCATTTTACTTTAAATCCGTCCATATCATTCATGGTGAACTTTGATCCATCGCGCGATAAAAGGGCACGCGATAACCTGGATGACCTGTGGGATAAACTCTCTGATGGCGGCGCCGCACTTATGCCGCTGCAGGAGTACCCGTTCAGCAAGCGCTACGGATGGATAAAGGATAAGTATGGCCTAACATGGCAGCTTATTCTCACAGATCCCGAAGGCGAGCCGCGCCCCAACATTATCCCGTCATTAATGTTCGTCGGCGATGTTTGCGGCAAAGCGGAAGAAGCCACCGAATTTTACCTCTCTGTATTTGACGATACACGCCGGGGAGAGCTCGTCCGGTATCCGGCAGGCATGGAGCCCGACAAAGAAGGTACCATCATGTTTACCGATTTTATGCTGGAAGGTGTATGGCTTGCAGCGATGGACAGCGCCCGGGAACACGATTTCAGCTTCAACGAAGCGATCTCACTTGCTGTAAATTGCGATACACAACAGGAAATTGACGGTTTTTGGGATAAGCTTTCAGCCGTTCCCGAAGCTGAACAGTGCGGCTGGATCAAAGACAAATATGGTGTTTCGTGGCAGATCGTTCCGCGCGAGATGGATGAGATGATGAGTAAAGGCACAAGAGAACAGGTGGACCGGGTAACACAGGCTTTCCTGCCGATGAAGAAGCTTGTGATATCGGAACTCCAAAAAGCCTATGAAGGCAACTATTCCAAAGTGAGCACATGACAAGGATCCGCCACTTTAAAACTATGGGAGTGTTTCCATGAGAAAGCTCATCGCATCTGCATTTGCGTCGCTGGACGGAATCATGCAGGCACCCGGCGGACCGGAAGAAGATCCCACTGGCGGATTTACCCTTGGCGGCTGGATGTTCAGATACGCCGACGACAGCATGGACATCTCGGATTCAGGTTTCGACGGCAGGGATCGCGAGCTGGTGCTCGGCCGCAGGACCTACCAGATATTCGAAGCGTACTGGCCTTACCAGCCCAAAGACCACCCGATTGCAAAGACGCTGAATGCAGCTAAAAAGCATGTTGCTTCGCGTACATTGACGGAGCTCCACTGGAACAACTCGATCCTTCTCAAGGGCGATGTAGTCAGGGCAATCATCGCTCTCAAAGGCCAGTCGGGGCCGGACATGCAGATAATTGGCAGCAGCAATCTGATTCAAACGCTCCAGGCCGCATCACTGATCGACGAGTACAACGTATGGACTTTTCCGGTGGTGCTTGGCCGGGGCAAGCGCCTCTTCAGTGATGCTGCCAGGCCGGCGGCGCTGCGGCTCGTTCGCTCTCAGGTTTCGGCCACCGGCGTTGTAATGAGTACCTATGTACCGGGCGGCGATATACAGCCCGGTTCGTTCCCGGGTGCCGAGGCTAGCGGGAAAGAATTGGCCCGGCGCAAAATGATGAAGAATGAGATATGGTAATGGGATGCTTGTAACAGCTCGGGCCGGGAACGTACGGTTCACGTCTACGGCGCTTCAAACGTATTTGGCATTGTACTTACAGTTATGGTTTGCTCGTCTTGTAAATGATTACGGGAGCCCGGGGCGGTACACCATCAATTTCGACGCAACGGGCTTATTCAGCGGTGTCAATATTTACAGGATCGGGGCGGGGGTGAAAGTGGAGACGAGAAGTATGATGATTGTGAAATAGTATCAAATGAGCATATGAGCGCCCGCAGAAAATCGTTCTGGACGCGGGAGGGCAGGTACCCTTCATGAAGTGAATACCAGGGTTTCGCCGGGCAGTCGAGGCTGTCGGTGAAACGGGATTGGGTTAGAAGGATTGGTATGTGGCAAGGGGTATTTGAGGTTAAAATACCATTAAATGCCGCATTGATAAGGTGGCTTATCTAATTGGTGCTAATTTACATAAATTGGCCATTCTGCACGACTAATCAGCATATGAAAATACTTCATTTATAATTGGTAAGCTGATATTATTTCTAGCAGCTATACTCAGATTTTAACAATATGATTACAACCTATGGTTACTTCATTTCAGATGCTGTGATTTCAAGCTTTTTTTAGTTTCCCGTACAACGGACCAAACATCGAACAAGCCCTGAAATCAGCATTCACAGACCCACTTGTACCTAAAGCAGCCCAGGCGCTAGGCCTGAAAATCCGCTCCTCGGGTACATTATGCATGGCCACAGGAATTCTGAGCATAGATGCAAGCGTCAGGAAGGTGTCACCAACATGACCGTAACTTATCACCCCGTGGTTGGAGCCCCAGTTGTTCATTACGGAGTACACATCCCGAAATACACCCAAGCCATTCAGCCTGGGTACAAACCACGTTGTGGGCCAGGTGGGATCAGTTCTACGGTTCAACGTCTCATGGATTTCAGACGGAAGGTTTATGGCAAAGCCTTCAGCAAGTTGCAGAACCGGGCCCTGTCCTTTAATGAAATTTATACGGGTCATTGTGACCGGCATCTCGCCTATCGTTAAAAACTGGGATGAAAATCCACCACCCCTGAAATATTCAAGATTGGCCGGGCACCACCTGGTAGCGGCCAGACAGGCCTCGGCCTCATCGGGGGTAATATCCCAATACGGTTTCATAACTGGTTTGCCGTCTAAAGATTGCCGGCCAGTCCCATCAAGGGATGCTGAGCCAGAATTGATGAAATGGATGATTCCATCTTTGGCCAACCCGTTCAGCTCATGACCCGTAACACGCTTTACGGCATCCGGGCTCCAATATGTCCTGATATCCCCAAATATCTGTGCGGTATTGGTGAGCAGGTGCCCCATCAGCATGCAAACACCGTTCAGCGTATCGTTTTCAGTTGAAACGATGAACGGCTCCCTGATCCCGTTCCAGTCGAATGATGAGTTCAGGATAGCTTCGGAAAAATCACCATTCGGAAGATAATCGGTCCAGTGCCTCTGCCCCTGAAATCCGGATGCGATGGCATTGCGTCCCATTGCCTCTTCAGGGAAGTTATCGGCAAGTTTTAAATTTCCGATCATCAGATCGCGAATGATCAATGTCATTTTGACGACAAATTCCCAATTCCCATCTTTGGTTTTTCGGTTAAACTGCTTCGAGACCGGATTGTTGTCTTCCCCTTCGATGCAATACTTTTTTACCCATAGCATGGCCCGGGAGAATTCCTCCTCATCATAAATTTTTTTTTCGATTCGGCGGGATACCTCTGACATATCCACCGATTCACAACGCATCCCAAGATAATCTTCAAAGAAGTCCTGTACTATCATGGATCCGACAATCCCCATGGAAGTCGATCCGATCGACAGGTATGACTTACCACGCATTTCCATCAAAGCGAGTCCCGATTTCACAAAATTCAGGATTTTTGGCTGTACATCGGCGGGGATGGAGCTATCATCATTGTCCTGCACATCCTTTCCGTAGATGCTGAATACGGGTAATCCTTTCTGGTCATGGGCCGCTTTTGTTGCAGCCAGATAGACAGCACCAGGCCTTTCACTTCCGTTGAAACCCCAGATTGCTTTAGGATACCAAGGGTGCATATCCATTGTTTCGGAGCCGTAGCACCAGCAGGGAGTCACTGTAAGGGAAACGCCGACCCCCTCTAATTCAAATTTTCTTGCCGCCAATGCCGCTTCTGCAACACCGCCGATGCAGCTGTCGGCAATCACGCACTCCACCTGCATACCATTGGGATGTATTATATTGGCAGAAATAAATTCAGCTGCCGCCCTTGCCATGGCCATGGTCTGCTCTTCGAGTGACTCACGAACCCCTTGTCGACGACCGTCAATTACTGGCCGGATACCTACTTTCGGGATGATCCCAATGAGCCGTTCCCGGGAATCTGAATGCAGTTTTCCCTGCGACTCAATCGAAAAGTCATTTTTATTCATACTTTTACTATCTCTTACTGTTTTAATGATCTATAAAAAGGCATTGTTTAGTTGTGAATTCCCATGATTTCGTTATAGTCCTGCTGGTCACGGTACATTTTCAAAAATACCTGATATTTTTTGTCGT
>RECM01000167.1 GCA_007694035.1 Balneolaceae bacterium | reverse complement strand
AGGCTTTCTCACCAACTGGATCATCGCCCAACACCCCGGCATGTTCCGTGCAGCCGTAACCCAGCGCAGCGTTAGCAACTGGATATCCGAGGCCGGAACACAGGAATACACACCGCAGGCCATGCGGGAGGAGTTTGGCGGCACGATCTGGGAAAATCACGACTACTACTGGGGCAGGTCGCCGCTCAAATATGCCGACCGCATCACCACCCCAACGCTTATCATCCACAGCGACCGGGATGAGATCACACCACTGGGCCAGGGCAAGGAGTTCTACTACGCGCTCAAGATCAACGGCGTGGAGACCGAGATGGTGGTGTTCCGCGGCGAAAGCCACGGGTTGTCGCGCGGCGGAAGGCCCGTTAACCTGGTCGAAAGGCTCGACCGGATCCTGGAGTGGTTCGGGCGGTACCCGTAGAACGCAATGATACAGCAGTGAAGAATTGTTATATAATATCGATACACAGAATGAATGGGATTGTGGCCTCCGGGAATTGAGAGCAGTAATGCAGGTCCGGCCACAATTGAAAAAAAACGACATCTTTCAGATCGGATTCACCGGTTTCTGCTAATAGGACCTCAGAACCTGCGTATCAGGATAATAATGCATCAGAATGGTGATGAAATCCCTGCCCTGAAGGGCCTGCGCCACCGCGCCCGACTGGCACATCCCCACGCCGTGTCCCCACCCGGCTCCGTTCAGTATCCAGGTATCGCCGTCACGGGTGCTGATGAATGCCGAGCTGCGCAGACTCGGCCGGAAAAGCTGTCTGATTGCCAGCTCACCGGTAATTATAATGCTGCCATGTTCGAAATCGAACCGGGCTTCGTACATCCTGCCGGAAGGCCCGCGTTTAAGCGGAACTATGTCGACTAACCGCCCGCAATCCGAATTGCATAGGCCTGCAAGGGTGCTGCTGATCTCATCACCGGTGAACTCCCTCTGCCATCTGAAGTTTGTACGGCTCCACCCGGGCAGCCCCGGTTCGAGGGCGGGATTGCAGAAAACGTCCGGCTCCGAATGGATCCACTCCTTCAGCCGGACCTCGTTGCTCAGGTCCATTTGCACACGTTCATCCGAATCCCTGAGCGCGTTGTGGTAGGTGAGCGGGTCGGGGCGGTCGGGCCACACATTGCGGATGAGCTCGGAGTGACCCCCACAGTTGGATGCGTAATAGGCATTCACCGGCTGGCCGTTCGCGCTCAGGATCAGGGATTCCGTTTCGTCCACTGCCCGGTCGGATGCATCCGTACGACGGTGATTTCCACTGAAAACCTGGCTCTCCACGTCCGAGGTGAGGTCATAGTTGGGGCCACTGTACAGGCCGGTTGTCAATGCCCGTACCGCTTCTGACCGTGCGGCCACGGCCTGGGCCTTCAACGCCTCCATGGGCGAATCCCCGCCGATTTCATACGGTACCACACCCTTCAGATAGCGTTCCAATGGCAGCTCAACCACTACCTGCAGGCGGTCTCCATCAACGGCATATACATGCACACGCCCCTCGTATATCCGGTCTTCCTTCCCCTCCCACCACCAGCCCACGCCATAGGGCACGTCGCGGATGAGCAGGGTGGCGGAGTCACGGACTCCCTCAAAAGTCAACACCTCAGGTTGCATATCCTCTGGCAGGATTATCCGCGCTTCCGCTTGTACATCTGATTCCATTCCTATTCCTATTCCTATTCCCATGCCCGTGTCTGTGTCTGTGTCCGTTTTCTTGTCCGTATCTGTATGCATTTCCGTGCCTGAATCCGACTTACTGACCAGCCTGGGTTCCGCAGGCACATCCTCCATCTGTGCGGCTGATGTACTGCCCCCGCTTCCCATCCGGCTGATGCTGATGCGGCCCGAAACAGCCGACAAATCCAACGGACCATCACCCGGGCCCCAGGTTTCAGAATGACCTTCGGATGTCAGTCGCCAGTCATCATGAGGAATAAGCGTAATACGTTCGGTGGTGTCAAGTATGAGAACCCTGACGACCGGTTCATCCGTGAATACCGGATCGGCACCTGAGCGGGCATCACCTCCGGCTTGTCCGCCACAGCTCCGGCTTCCGGATGCAACTGTAAGCAGAACCAATATGAAAAGGTATACGGCCTGACTGTTTAGCATGGATAGTTTTTAAAGTTGCAGGGATGAATAATGATCAGGAATATTGGTGAACAATACCTGATTAATATACGTACATGGGGGCGTGTGGTGGAATAACTGCGAGGACCTCCGCTGCGCCCTTCGACTCCACTACGCTGAGCTCGGGGTTGCAACTCTGCGAGGACCTCCGCTACGCTCCGGACTCTCGCAGGTTAGCGCCCTTCGTCTCCGCTCCGCTGCGCTCAGGCCATACTCAGGACTTAGCTCCGGACTCTCGCAGGTTGTCTGGCAGGTTGTTCATGTTGCTTAATAAACTTTTACTATGATCCATACGCCATTGTGAAACGAAATCGTTAGTTTTATGATTGCATGTGGCAACAATGGATACATAACCCTTATAACTGATCCTGTTTCATGAAAAAATCGACGATAGGCACCATCGCCGGCATCATTCTCTTTTTTGCAGTCGTCCTCTACTTTACAACGGGCACCGACAGTGCACAGGCTGATATACTTGTGAGGCCATCCACCGGGCCGTTTGTGGTTACCGTTAATACTTCCGGTGAGCTGCGCGCCAAAAATTCGATCGAAATTACCGGCCCGCGCCAGGCCAGGAATTTGGGTATATGGCAGCTGGCCATCGAGCGGATCGTACCGGAGGGTACGGTGGTAAAGGCCGGCGATTTTGTGGCCGAACTCGACCGTACCGAGACCGCCAGCCGCATCCAGGATGTGGAGATCAACCTCGAACGGCTCCGCTCGCAGGTGGAACAGGCCATGCTCGACACCACACTCACCCTTTCGGGCGCGCGCGATGAACTGATCAACCTGCGCTACGCGATGGAAGAGCGCCAGCTTGTGATGGAACAGTCGAAGTTCGAAGCGCCATCGGTACAGCGGCAGGCCGAGATCGACTATGAACGATCCGTCCGGAATTACAACCAGGCCACCAACAACTACGCGACCCGAGCGCAGCAGGCCGAAGCACGCATGAGAGAAGTGGAGGCCGAACTGAACAAGGAAGAAAACGGATACCGGTCGCTGATGGCCGTTCTTGACCAGTTTACCATCAAAGCCCCCGAAAACGGAATGGTGATCTACGGGCGCGACAACCAGGGACGCAGGCGCGGCCCGGGCTCATCAATCAGCGGCTGGAACCCGGTCGTGGCCACGCTGCCCGACCTTACGGTTATGGAATCGCTCACTTATGTGAATGAAATCGATATCCAGAAAGTGCGGCGCGGCATGAAGGTACATATCGGGCTGGATGCCGACACCGACAAACGCCTTACCGGCGAAGTACTGTCGGTGGCCAATATCGGTGAACAGCGGCCGAACTCGGATGCCAAAGTGTTTGAGGTGGTGGTTCAGATCAATGAAAGCGATACAACCCTCCGTCCGGCCATGACCACCAGCAACAATATAGTGGTTAACACCCTTGAAAACGCCCTTTACATCCCTCTCGAGGCTGTTCACACCGCCGACGACATCAGCTTTGTATTTAAACGAACCGGCACCCGCACCGTCCGGCAGCAGGTGAAACTGGGCCTGATGAACGAGAATGAGGTTACCATTACCGAGGGTCTCACCGAAGACGACATGATCTACCTGTCCACTCCCGCGAATCCGGGCGACCTCAGCTTTGTCTATCTTGAAGGCTATCTGGCCGAAGAGCAGCAGAACCGTGATTAAGCACTTCACCTACAACTTTCTGATCGCTGTGGAGGCGATCGGCCAGAACAAATTCAGGGCCATGCTCACCTCCCTGGGCATCATCTTCGGCGTAGCCTCCGTCATTTCGATGCTGGCCATAGGGTCGGGTGCCCAGATGGAGATCATCGAACAGATAAAGCTGCTCGGGGCCAACAACATCATCATTCAGCCCGTTTCCGTACAGTTTGAAGGGGTGATCGACGAAGATGAGCAGAACGGACAGAGGGCCGAGCGCGTCCGTTTTTCACCCGGACTTACCCTTGAAGATGCCGAAAGCATTATCAGGATCATACCGCAGGTTGAGTACACAAGCCCCGAAATTGAAATCGAGACGGCCTTCATCCGGGCCGGACTGCGGCGCAGCGGCAAGCTGGTGGGTGTTACGAACCGTTTTTTTGAAAGCCAGGACTACCGCGTTGCCGAAGGATCCTATTTTCTTGACAACCACATGGAAAACAGTTCTGCCGTTGCCATTATCGGGCACGGCATCAAAGCCCGTTTTTTCGCCGGCGAGGATGCCATCGGCCGCCAGATCAAGGCCGGGAATACCTGGCTCACGGTGATCGGGGTGCTTGAAGAGCGTGTGGTTTCCGAACAGAACCTGCAGACGCTCGGCATCCGCGACTATAATATGGATATCTACACTCCCGTGACCACCGCCCTGCTCCGCTACCGGAACCGGGCCCATGTATCGGTGATGGATGTACAGGAAGCGGCAGCAAACCGGAACCAGGTTCAGCAGCGCGGGAATTATCACCAGCTCGACCGGCTCGTAATCCGCGTAACCGATACCGACTACATGGGTTCGGTTGCCGGGATCGTGAGCCGGATGCTTGAGCGCAGGCACAACAATGTGGTCGATTTCCAGGTGATTGTGCCCGATCAGCTGCTCGAGCAGGAGCAGCGCACCCGTAATATTTTCAACATCGTTCTCGCGGCCATCGCCTCCATCTCGCTCATTGTGGGCGGTATCGGCATTATGAACATCATGCTGGCATCGGTGCTCGAGCGTACCCGGGAAATCGGCGTGAGGATGTCGCTCGGGGCCACCCGCAGGGATGTGGTGCTGCAGTTTTTATTTGAAGCCGTCGCCATCGGCCTCACCGGCGGCATCATTGGTATACTCCTCGGGATCGGCATCAGTTATGGCATCGAACATTCAACCGGCATCATCACCATCATTTCGCCTCTTGCGGTCGTCATCTCGTTTGTGGTTTCGGTCTCCATCGGGCTCATTTTCGGCATCTACCCGGCACGGCAGGCTGCATCCAAAGACCCGGCAATCAGTTTACGCTATGAATAACCATCCGTTTTACAAAATACGCGCCCGTTTCGGCAGCACACGTGTTCTACGTTCAATTGCAGTGCTCCGGTCCGCTGTCGCACACACTATTCCTGTTACCCTCACTCCTGCTTTTACTTTTGCTCTTGCTCTAATTCTCACTCTCTCTCTCACTCTCTGCATTCTGCCGGCATCGGCACAGACAGCTTCCACTTCCACTTCCACTTCTGCTTCTGCCTCTGCTTCTTCCGGTTTCAATGCCCCCGGCTACGCTTTTGATGAGGAAACCATCACCCTCACCCTCGACGATGCCATCCGGATCGCCCAGCGGCAGAGCCCGGCCGCGCAGATCGCCATGAGCCGCTATCAGCAGCGGAGCTGGGATTTCCGGGCCTTCCGGGCGCAGCTCTATCCGCGGCTGGTGCTGCAGGGCAACGTGCCGGGAATAAACCGCACCATCAACCCCATCACCCAGGGCGACGGTACCGTGGAGTTCCGGTCACAGAACCAGCTGCGGTCGTCGGTGAACCTGGCCGTGAACCAGAGCATACCGCTTACCGGCGGGAACCTGTTCGTACAGTCGGGCATCAACCGGGTGGACCTGATACTCGACGAAGCGGCGAATACCATTTTTTACCAGTCGAGCCCGCTCGTGGTTGGCCTGAACCAGCCGTTGTTCCAGTTTAACAATCAGCGCTGGAACATCCGCACCGAAGACCTCCGGGGCGAGATCACCGACAAGCAGTTTCACGAGTCGATGGAGGAGGTGGCCATCGAGAACGCGCGGCGCTTTTTCGAGGTATATATCGCCAAGATGAATGTGGAGAACGCCCGGCTGAACGTGGCCATCAACGATACCATCTACACCGTGTCCGGCGGGCGCTACGAGGTAGGCCGGATCGCCGAGAACGAACTGCTGCAGACCGAACTTGCCCTGCTGAACGCCGAAACCTCGCTGGCCAACGCCCAGCTGGAGTATGACCGGGCCGTGCGCAACCTGAAACTTCACCTGAACCTGCCGCAGGATGTGCCCCTGGAGGTCATCCCTCCCACCGGAGTGGCCCAGCTGAGCATCGATGTCGATTTTGCCGTGGCCGAAGCCCTTAAGAACCGCAGCGACCGGTTCGCTTTCGACCTGCAGGAGATGGAGGCCGACCGCGAGATCTCCCGTGCACGGCATGCCAGCCGGCTGAGCGCAAACATGTCGGCAACGTTCGGGCTGAACCAGCGGGCCGACAACATTCCGGATGTGTACCGGGAGCTGCTCGACCAGCAGACGTTCAACGTCACCTTCCAGATACCGATCGTACAGTGGGGCCGGGCTTCCTCGGAGCTGAGGGCGGCCGAAGCCCAGCGCCGCGAGGTGGAAACCGCGATCGACCTGCAGCGCCGCAGCCTTGAACAGGACATCTACTTCCAGACCCTGCGTTTCCTGCAGTTACAGACCCAGGTAGCGCTGGCCGCCAAGGCCGACACCATCGCCGGACGCCGTTTTGAAGTAGCCCGGAACCGGTACCTGATCGGCAACATCGACATCACCAACTTCCTGATCGCCCAGGCCGAAAAAGACAACGCCCGGTTCGCCTACATCAGCACCCTGAGCGATTACTGGATTTCGTATTACCAGTTCCGCAGGCTAACCATGTACGATTTCGAGCGGAATGAAGAAATCGGTTACAGAAGGCCGGAGATGAGGTAAAAAACTTATCAGCTCATAAGCTCTTGAGCTCTTGGCTCTTAAGCTCCCGGCTTTATCTCTTAGCTTCTGCCTTCTTTATTCTTGGTTCTTGACTCTTGATTCTTTGATTTGATTCACTCTGCCACTTTTGCACATCTTTTCATGATCTGTTCCGATTAGTTGTTAACCTTTAAAACAATAATTATTATACAAAAACGGCATATACAAGACTCAACCGTTATCCAACCACATTCAAATACATCCCTTCTGTGATGAATACCTTCAGCCAATACCTCAGGAGCCGGGCCGGCCTCGTCATTCTTCTGCTCATTATGGTTACCACAGCCGCCTGTGGACCGAAGGAAACGCCGCAACAGGAAACTTCGTCTCAGGATACATCCTGGCTGCTGCCGGAGGGCACTTCGCCCGAGGTGATTGCCGACGGTTTTCGCTTCACGGAGGGGCCATACTGGCACGCCGACGGGTATCTCATTTTCAGCGACATACCCGCCAATACTGTTTTCCGCTGGTCGGAGGATGAGGGTTCATCCGTGTTTCTGGAACCCTCCGGCAACTCAAACGGCATCACCATGGATCCCGACGGGCACATCGTGATGGCACAACACGCCGGACGGGTGTCGCGGCTCGGGGCGGATGGTACTCCTGTTCCAATCGTTGAGCAGTACGAGGGGATGCGGCTGAACAGCCCGAACGACCTCGTGTACCACTCAAACGGCACATTGTACTTCACCGACCCGAATTTCGGCGTGAGTGATGAAAACCGGGAACTGGATTTTACCGGCGTATTCCGCCTGGGCACAGATGGCGATCTCTCCGTAATTTACACCGAATTTGACCTGCCCAACGGAATCACGCTCTCGCCCGACGAATCGGTGCTCTATTTCAATGACACGGCCACCGGCAACATCGTCCGGATGGATGTGGATGCAGATGGCCACGTGAGCGGGGCCGCCCTGTTCGCGACGGTTGGTGAGCGGAGTCAATCAGGCGCCGCCGACGGCATGAAAACCGACACCGATGGACGGGTCTACTCAACCGGACCCGGCGGGCTGCATGTTTTTGATACCAATGGTGTGAAACTGCTGCTGGTACCTTTTGATCAGTCCATCACCAACCTCGCCTGGGGCGGGCCGGACCGGAACGAGCTGTATATCACCTCCCGCGACAAGGTTTACCGCCTGAAAACCAGCGTAACCGGAAGCGGGAACTGGTAGTATCCCAAATCCGATCAGGATTGAGACGTGCTTCTGCTTCCGTAAGCCATCAGGTACAACCGGCGGCTCACATCCGAGAACCAGCCCAGACCGTCGACAACAAAGAATGTTTCAGCGATTTCACGGGGTACCCAGTACGGGGCCACAATCAGCCACGCAGCTGAACCTGCATACATTAGTGCCGGGATGGCAAGTCCTACCACCGGCAGAAACAACAGCACAAGGATCAGTGACGGTTCAATCGGGCTGGAGTCTATCCACAGGCCCATGAGCAGGAAAAACACCGGTACAGGCACCAGACTCCAAATTGCCAGCGATACCGACGCGATTTTCCAGATACGGCTATTTTCAATGCTTTTCCGGTTCCTCATACATCACCTCACTCGTTATTGAGCTTCGCTCTTTTGACCGATTTCATACCTTCTCAGAGTTCGAACCCTGATCAAACACAACTGTTCCCTACCAGACCAGCTGCGTCATATAGACGATATAGACGATCACGAGCACCCCGCCTTCGAAGCGGTCGATTTTAAAGCCGGTGCGGGCCAGCGGAATAAGCAGTACACTCAGCGCAATCATCAGGCCCACATCATAAATGGCCACCCCCGATCCCTGAATCGGGCTGATGAGGGTTGTGATGCCCAGAATCCCCAGAATGTTGAATATACAGGAGCCGACAATATTTCCGATGGCGATATCCGACTCCTTCCGGACGGCGGCCAGTACGGTGGTTGCCAGTTCTGGAAGGCTGGTTCCGAAAGCCACAATGCTCAGACCGATCACGGCTTCACCCAGTCCAAATTCACGGCCCAGTGTGGAGGCGCCTTCAATGAAAAGGGATGCACCCGGGATCAGAAGCCCGATGCCGAGGGCCACAAAAAATGCGGATACCAGCGGTTTGGCATCTTTGCGGGCGATCACATCCTCAAATTCAGCTTCGATGAAGGGTGTGGTTCCCTGTTTTGCCACGGTAATACTGTAGAAAACATGCAGAATGAGCAACGCAATCAGTACCATGCCCTCGGTTCTGTAGAGCGTGTCGTCATAGAGCATTACACCGGCCACCAGACTGATCACGATCAGAATAGGGATGTCGCGCTGAATCAGGATCACACCGGTCCTCACAGGATGGATCAGCGCCGCTACGCCCAGAACCAGCGCAATATTGCAGATATTTGAGCCCACCACATTACCGACCGCTATACCGCTGCGCCCCGACAAAGCGGCCTCAATGGTTGCAACCAGCTCCGGCGCGCTTGTGCCGAACGCAACAATGGTCATACCAATAATGAGCGGCGACAAACCCATGCGGAAGGCCAGTGAACTGCTTCCCTTCACAAGTCTGTCGGCCCCGAAATAGAGAAGGGCGATTCCCGCGATCAGTTGGATGGCTGCTGTGAGCATAAAATGGTTACTATCAGATATTGCGGGAAGATAGTAAACACGGGGGGATTTATTATATAATTAGGGATAGTAAGGGGGGAAAGGCGGTGGTGGTGGCAAGCTTTTGAGTTAGGGAGTTAGGGAACATTAGAACAATAGAATAGGGAATAGGGAATGGGGAAGTGTTTTGTCCCGTCATGGTGAGCGCAATTTCGGGCGTAGCCAATCCACCGTCATGGTGAGCGCAGAGAGGAGTCCTGAGCGCAAGCCTGCGCAGCAGGCTGTAGTCGAAGGGCGACGAACGAAGTCGAACCACGAAGTATGTGTGCAGTGCCGCGCACTGCACAGCGTGCCCTGGCGCCAAAATCCTGCACCTCGTGTACTCCTAATCCCTAATCCCAGGCAGGATCGACTCAATATACTCCCGGCGTGGTTCAAGCCATTCGGGAAGGAACAGGTTTTTGCCCATGTCTTCTTCGCGTTCAACAACGGAGCGGTAGCCGGGGCCGTCGGTCGCGATTTCGAACAGAACACCGCCGGGCGAACGGAAATAGACCGACTTGAACACATGCCGGTCGATCACATTCGTCGGCTGCAGACCGTGTTCAACCACCTTACGCCTCATTTCGAGTTCCTCATCTTCATCTTTGGCACGGAATGCCACGTGGTGGATGATCCCGCGGCCGTTTTTCCCGTGTTCGTGTCGCTCTGCTTTTTCGATGATCACCGAATGTCCGATCTCGCTGCCGCTCTTAAGCAGGGTGAGGTTGCCCTCCTCTTCCGTTTTTCTGAAACCGAATACATCCTCGAGCAGCGCAATCGTCTCTTCCGATTCTACGATACGTATGGTGGTTCCCCAGAATCCGCGGATGCCGTGACCGGCCGGTACGGTTGCGTCTTTCCAGGCCTCCACGGCATCGGCTGCCGGATCGAATACCAGCTCCAGCATCATTTTGTCGGGATCCCGGAATGTGATCACATCCAGCCCGAACCGTTTCTCCGGGCCACCGAATTCAATACCCTCATCCTGCAGGCGCTTCTTCCAGTAGTCAATCGATCCGGAAGGCACCGCAAAGGATACGGCCACCGCCTCGCCCGTACCGGGAATGCCCTGATGGGCCATCGGCCAGGGGAAAAAGGTGATGCTCGAACCAGGCTTGCCCGCTCCGTTCGCGTAGAACAGGTGGTATGTGCCCGGATCATCCTGGTTTACCGACTTGAGCACCATCCTCAGGCCGAGCTTCTTCACGTAAAAATCGTAGTTCACCTGTGCATCGCCCGATAATATGGTGATGTGATGAATTCCTTTTTGATGATCAGACATGGTGTTGTTCCTTTCTCTTTAGGCGGATTTATCTACTACTATAATAAATTTCCGGCGGACTTGCGAAGTACTGGATCTCATCCGGAAATATGAAATAACAGCACTATAACAACATTAAAACAGCACTGAATCTTAAACCTGGCATAACCCCGGGCGGGTTCGACCGAAATGCATCCCCGGTTTTCAGATTAAATGCTTCCCCGGTTTTCACTTTATCAGTGTTAAAAAAAGACCCGGCGGACCATTAGAGTAACCATGTCCGCCGGGCCCCTGGGGGGTTAGCCTCAATTTTGTACGAACTGTACGTTCATAATCAGCTTCACATTGTCGGCAACAACCAGGTTACCGGCTTCGGTGACGGCGCTCCAGGAGAGGCCGTATTCTTTCCGGTTGATTGTGCCTGTAACTTCAAATCCGGCTTTGGTCTGCCCGTAGGGGTCAACAACGGTTCCGCCGTATACTACATCCAGCACAACCTCTTTGGTGATGTCACGGATTGTCAGATTTCCGGTCAGTTTGTAGGAATCGTCGCCCGTTTTCTCAAAAGAGGATGACTCAAACGTGAGTTTGGGGAATTTTTCGGCGTTGAAGAAATCGTCCGATTTCAGGTGGCCGTCGCGTTGCTCATTATTGGTTGTGATGCTGTTGATGTCGGCTTCGAAACGCACATCGGCGCCGGCGAAGTCATCGTTTTCCGATTCTACACTGCCGTCGAACGCATTAAAACTTCCGGTCACGGTCGAAATAATAAGGTGCTTCACTTTGAACTGTACTTCAGAATGGGTGGGATCGATTTTCCAGAGGGTTTTGGTGATTGTACTCATAATGGTCTTTTATATTTGGTTATATATTTCGTTGTTTGAACATTTGATGTTTAAACATATAAATAATTCCGATCGTTCGCAAGTCTTAAAATTAAATTGATATGCCTGGGCCTGCATGCCGGTAGTTTTTGATTAAATCCGCGAAAATGAATCAGAAATCGGGATTTTTACCGGCGCAGGTTTTGTCGATCGCCGTGTGCCTACTTCCCCCCGTTGGCCCTCAGATCATCAATGCAGTTCTGATCAGGCTGGGGAACCGACCCACCTGTAAGAGTGGCCAGAAAATCGATTGTATTCACCGCGTGATACATCAGGCATTGATCATTGTCGCAATGTGCCCCGTTTGCATGATCCTGGTGACCGGTCTGCATGGGCGATCCGATATTTACCAGGCCAAGAATGTGGCCGAGCTCATGTTTCATCACGGTCCGTTCCAATACCGAACGTGAGGGCCTGCCAATCCCGCCGCTGTTATTCTGAATGATGTTCTGGAACAGTGCCATCGAGGTATTCAAATAAGCTATACCAAGCACATTTGAGCTTTGGGAGAAGTCCTTGTCAAGGAACAGAAAATGGACCGAGATGTTCGTGCCTTCTGTATAGGTGCGGCGGTATTTCTCTTCCAGTTCACGAATCTGCTGAACGGTATATGTAGAATTGCCCGGCGGCGGAATGGGATCATTGACCGTGACCACAACCCCACCCGGCTTGTTCACCCTTGCCTCGAGAAAACCCTTCACCATATTCAGGGCGTTATCGGTCGGACTAAAGCCCTCAACATAGGTTATTTCGACCACCAAACGGGTATAACTGCCGCCTGAGAGCAGGTCGCTGGCCGAGCTGCCGACCGGTTTCAGGTTTTCACTCCGGTCGGGTGGACCATTCTCATCCGGGTCAGCATCCACATCGGCAGGATTGTCGGTGCAGCAGATCAGGATAACCGGCAACAGAATACACCACAACACATTTAACGTCTTATTGCGCATGTACAACTAAGTCATTACCCTGCTTTTTGTTACAGATCATGCACCTGGGCTGGGCCCTGGCCGTATGAAATCTCACCATTCGCTCATTCTCAGTGGTACCCATATCACAAAATTTCAAAAGCATTTTATTGAAATTCAAAAAGTGGTATATTTAAAGTCTTGAAATTTTTGCGCACGTAGCTCAGCTGGATAGAGCGTCTGACTACGGATCAGAAGGTCGGGGGTTCGAATCCTCCCGTGCGTACACCTATATAACCAAGGGCTTACGGGTCGAAAACTCGTGAGCCTTTCTTTTTTTCGGGGGGGTTGCGTGTAACGGATGTGTGCCGGGCGGGTGCTGCCGGCGTACGTGGAAACATCACCTTTTTCGGTTGTATAGCAAATTAATTACCAGGAAAAACGGTAGATGGTAGTGCTTTTAAACGGCTTTCCCGGTTCCAGCAAGACACTGGGAAATTCGGGCTTGTTGGGCGAATCCGGGTAATGCTGCGTTTCCAGGCAGAAAGCTGTTCTTGCTTCATAAGGAACCCCTTCCCTTCCCACATCCCGACCATCTAATGCATTGGCAGTGTAAAATTGCAATCCGGGTTCAGTTGTTTCTACTTCAAGTGTGCGTCCTGAAACGGGTTCTGTTACCCTTGCCGCAAACTCAGCCTGGCCATTGGCTTTCTTATTAAGAACGAAATTATGATCGTAACCGCCCGCAATTTTTAGCTGAGGGTCGTCCTGGTCCCAGTCACGGCCCATGGGTTTTTCTTTTCTGAAATCCAGCGCTGTACCGGCAACCTTTTTAATTTCACCCGTAGGAATCATGAACTCATCAACTGGTGTAAAGGAATCAGCGTTTATTGTAATAAGGTGGCCGGCAACAGAACCGCTTCCGGCACCGGCCAGATTGAAATAGGCGTGATTGGTCAGGTTAATTATCGTTTTTCTATCGGTCACCGCCTGATAATTTATAGCCAGTTCACCGGAATCATTCAGACTGAAGAAAACTTCAACACGTAACCGGCCGGGGTAACCATCCTCGCCATCTTCGAATGTATGCCTGAATATCACCTGGTTTTCTGCTGCCCTGAAGGCTTTCCAGACTACAGAATGAAACCCCCTGTTACCACCATGAAGATGATTCTTCGTGTCATTTTTCAGCAACTTGTAGGTAACGTTATCAAGGGCAAAGGTGCCATTTGCAATCCTGTTTCCAAATCTGCCAATTGTTGCTCCATAGTAACCCTCACTGGAACCGGGATAGTGTTCAATCGAATCATATCCCAGCACCACATCAGCAACTTTCCCTGTTGAGTCGGGCACTAATAAACTCACTATTCGTGCGCCGTAATTTGACAGGGAAACCATCATATCCAGGGAGTTCCTGATACTGTAAATCGATATTTCCCGGCCATCAAGCTGCATATTTATTTTTTCATTATTCGGAGTCGACCGGGAGAACTGTTCACGGGTGAACGTTTACATTAATTCAGATCTGGCCTGCCCGGGTTACGATTTCAGAATCTTCTGTAAGCAGGTGGGTCCCATTGCCAATTTTTACAACATGGAAACCAGGCTCTTTACCCGTCTTCTCAAAATAATAGTCCCGGATGGAGGCCCTGGTCTCTTCAAGTTTGCTGATGGTTACAAGATTTATGGTGCAGCCACCGAAACCCCCTCCCATCATTCTGGCGCCTAAAACACCGTCGAGGCCTTCCGTTGCGTCAACGAGTACATCAAGTTCATAGCAACTGACTTCGTAATTCTCTTTCAGGCCGTGGTGCGACTGGTACATTTTCTCACCAAAGCTCTTCAGGTCCTCACTCAGCAAATCTTCACAGGCAGCAGCTACCCTTTTATTTTCATTCAGAACGTACAGGCACCGCCGATAGACCACTGCATCCATTTTTTCCCTCTGTGATTCAAGCTGCTCAGTGGTAACATCCCTTAGCGAGTTTACTTCCGGGTACACCTTTTTTATGATGGCAACACCCTCTTCGCACTGTTTGCGGCGGATGTTGTATTCCGAGCCGGCAAGGGTTCGCCTTACCATTGTATCACACAACAAAATACGGACATCGTGCCACCGGAACGGGTAATATTCATAGCCGAGTGAACGGCAATCGAGCTTGATTACACTGTCTTTTTTCCCGTGCAGGCTTGCAAACTGATCCATGATTCCGCATTTCACCCCGACGAAATTATTTTCGGCCTGCATCGCAATTTTTGTCATTTCCAGTTTTGTCAGATTGAGCCCGAACAGGTCAGATAACCCGAAAGCAACCCCGCTTTCCAGCGCAGCAGAAGAGGAAAGACCGGCGCCAATAGGAACATCCCCGCCAAACGAGCAGTCAAATCCCCCGATTCTATGCCCGGCTTTCTGCAGTTCACTAACCACGCCGATCAGGTAATTCGCCCAGCTCACCTCGTTTTTATCGTAGCTTTCTGCGACCGGAATTTCAACATAGTCCGGCGACATATCCACTGAAAGAAGACGGATTAGGCCAAGGTTGTTTTTCGACATGGCAAGGATAATGGCTTTATCAATCGCAGCCGGCAGTACAAAACCCTTGTTGTAATCGGTATGTTCACCGATAAGATTTACCCTGCCGGGTGCGCAAACCATAATTGGTTCGTTGTCGAAGCGGCCTGAATAAGCAGACCTGACCGAATCCTGTAATTCATCCATGGCTCAGCTCCTACCAGAACAGGATGTATAGCACCGCCAGAATAGCACAGATTCCGATGGAACCTATATTAAAGCTGGTCTCGGTACGGAAAAGGTTTGTTCTGTACTTTATGGCGTTTGGATCGTCTCCTGATGATTCATACATCGTGATTGCAACCATGATTGCACAGAGTAAAAGAAAGACGATGCCCATTCTGTCAAGAAACGGAAGGGCCGGGAAAAGCCACTTCAGTACAAAACCTGATGGAATGGTGAAAATGGCAGCCCACACAGCCGAGTTCGGAGTGGCACGCTTCCAGAATAGCCCCAGAAGGAAAATGGCAACAACACCCGGGCTCACAAATCCGGTGAATTCCTGGATAAACTGAAATGCCTGGCCAAAATTTTCAACCTGGGGTGCCACAAGAACGGCAATGAACAATGCAACGGCACTCACGATTCTTCCCGTAAGTACCAGCGTTTTTTCAGAAGCATCTTTTTTGAAATGTACCCGGAAAATATCCATGGTAAAGATGGTGGAGGTACTGTTTGTCATAGATGCCAGCGACGATGCAATTGCTGCAATGAGGGCTGCAAATGTAAGCCCGCGCAAACCCAGTGGCACAAACTCGCCGAGCAGCCAGGGATACGCTTCGTCGGGCCTCAGCAAAGATGCGCCAAATCCGAATGCAGCAATTCCGGGAAGAACCACGATAACAGGCATCAAAAGCTTCAGGTAGCCTGCAAACATAAGCCCTTTCTGAGCTTCAGCCACACTTTTTGCCGCAAGCGCCCGCTGAATAATGTACTGATTACATCCCCAATAGCTGATATTTGCAATCCACATACCACCAAGCAGCACGCTTATACCCGGCAGTTCATAGTAAAAAGGATGGTCGCTGCTCAGTATCATTTCAAAATGGCCCGGAACAGCATCAAAAAGTTTGCTGAAACCGGCAATGGCACCACTACCCCCGCTGAATGCATTCAGGGCCAGCCAGGTAGTAAGTAAGCCACCACCTACAAGAAACACAACCTGAACAACATCGGTCCATGCAACAGCTTTCAGGCCGCCGTAAATTGTGTAGATTGCAGCGAAGGCAGCAAGGCCAATAATACCGTAGAAAAGGGGGAAACCAAGAATAGTCTCCAACGTGAGGGCCCCCAGGTACAGCACAGAGGTAAGGTTCACGAAAATGTAAACCAATAACCAGAAGATGGCCAGAATTGCCCTTACACGTTCGTCAAACCGCATACCCAAAAACTGGGGCATGCTGTAAATCCCTTTTTCAATGAAAATGGGAATCATGAATTTGGCAACCAGGATCAGGGTTATGGCAGCCATCCATTCATAACTTGCGATGGCCAGTCCAATGGCAAATCCTGAGCCGGCCATGCCGATCATCTGTTCTGCAGATATGTTTGCGGCAATTAAAGATGTACCAATAGCCCACCACGGCAGCGATTTGCTCGCAAGAAAGTACCCCTCAGAGTCACCAATACCTTTTCTTTTGGCTATAAATAAACCCAGGAACAGAATGATAAAGCAGTAGCCAAAAAATACTATGAAGTCAATAACAGAGAATTGCATGTGATTGGCATTAGTTGGTTGCAGGTTTCAGCAAAGTTTCTTGCTGTGCTGTTAAGTTTATTGCCGGGCTATGTTACTACCTTTAGCGTAACCCTGAGCATGGATCAGAACGATATGTTATCGCTAACATAGCGAAGCTAAATATTTCCCCGGTTTAATGCAAAATCTTCCGTTACTGCCAACAGATATTTTATGCCGGGGTCAGATGCCGTTCAGCATAATCTTATGGCAGCCTGCCACCCGGCTGGCATTACCTGCCCCGGATAACGAGATCGAATGCGCTTAATAACGTGATTTCATGCCCCGAATAACATGATAGCGTCCCTGAATAATGTTATTGCATGCCCTGATTGAAGAATTACAACCAGCCCGTGAAGCCATGCAGGGCTGAACATTACCTGCCCCGGAATCAAAGCAGGCACCTGATTATGTGCCGATTACTATTTTGTACCGATAACTATCAGGAACCGCATGACTTGCGAATGATCAATTTGGTGATCAACTGAACGTTTTCTACGCGTTCTGTTCTGTCTTCAATCGTTTTGATCAGTTTGGATGCTGCCTTTTTCCCAACTTCGTAGGCAGGCTGATGAACCGTTGTGAGAGGGCTCGCCACAAGTCCGGCCCGGATATCATTTGTGAATCCAACTATCGCGATATCATCGGGCACCTTCAGGCCGGCTTCACGAATTGCATCCATAGCACCAAAAGCAACGGGATCATTTACAGCCGCCACGGCATTCGGCCTTGCCTTTTCGGGCAGCGTCAACAATTTGCCCATTGCATGATATCCGCCTGCTTCATTGAACCCATTTTCAATTACCCATCTGTCGTCAATCTCAAGACCGTGTTGGTTCATGGCAGCAACGTAGCCGCCAAACCGTTCCTTACCAATTGAAACCTTTCTCGGTCCGCTCAGGTAACCAATTCGTTTGTATCCCCTGTTGATGAGATGTTCCGTTATTTGTTGAGAAGCAGAAAAATCGTTGACGCCAATGCAGCTTGCCCCGATATTTTCGAAACAACGGTCAAAGAAAACCAGCGGCAGCCCCGAAGCAATTATTTTTTGGTAATAGCCCACATCTTCTTTGGTCTGGCTGCTTGATACCAAAATACCATCCACCCTTTTTGCCCTGAGCGCATCGATTACTTTTTTCTCTGTTTCAAAATCATCTGAGGTGTTGGTTAAAAAAATCTGGTAGTTCTTTTTATTTGCCTCTTCCTGTATGCCCTTTACAACCTCCGGGAAGAATGAATGTGAAATCTCCGGTATTACGACCCCAATGGTATATGTTTTACTGGATACCAGGCTTTTGGCTACCAGGTTTGGTGTATACCCCATTTTTTTGGCCGTATCCAGAATCTTTTTTTTGGTTAACGCATCAACGTTAGGCTTGTCATTTATGGCCCTCGAAACCGTCATTGTTGAAACACCCAGTACGGCTGCAACCTCTTTCAGGGTTACGTTACCATTGTTCTCTTTTGGTTTTTTCATAAGGCAAAATGAAACTATCCACTTATAATGTTGGGAATTAATTTACAACCCTGATTTGAATAATCGTTACTGATATGTCATACAGCCGGAGCTTTAACATATAAATAACATCGGAAACACAGTTGCCCTTGTTTCAGCTGTTTTAACGCTAACACAAAGTCGCTATTGCTGCTGTTCATCGTTCTTAATATCGCGTACCCCTCTGAACCCTATGTGAAACATGTTATTGTCGGGCGGAGTGTTGCTCCGGGCTGAAACCCGGTAACCGTGGCAATAGGATTCATGGCACATAAATGAGCCCCCTCTTAATACTTTCTCACTTTCAGGACCGGGTTCGTAAGGGTCATCCAGTCTGTCATACGGCAGAAACCAGCTTGATGTCCATTCCCATACATTGCCTCCCATGTCGGTAAGGCCAGGTTCCGTCTCTCCAAACGAACCCACCGGGGAGGTCAGCAGATAGCCGTCATCGGCAACGTTCATAACCGGGAACTGCCCGTTCCATGTGTTCGCCATGTATTTGCCGTCAACAGCAAGTTCGTGGCCCCATGCGTAGGGATCATCGCGGTTTGTGATACCGCGTGCAGCATGCTCCCACTCAAACTCAGTGGGCAGGCGCTTGCCAACCCATTTCAGATAGGCTTCGGCATCCGTATTCGTGAGCAATGTTACAGGATGATCGTCCGGCGCTTTTGCATTCGACCTGCCAAGTGGATACTCCCAGTTTACACCTTCCCGGATCATCCATCGCGCTTCATCGAAACTGAAGATAATCCCGTCCCCGATAATGTCAGAATAGGTTTGGTAGCCGGTTTCTTCAACAAATTTCCGGAAATTACCAACCGTTACCAGATCCCTGTCCATATAGAATGGATTTACATACGTGGTAAAAACAGGTTGTTCAGACGGCAAGCCCGATTCTGACCCTATTTTTGCCAAACCTCCTGGAATAAATGCCATTCCTTCCGGAGTATTTTCACTGAAAACAGCCTTTTCTTCCTCAGAAAGTATAATTTTCCGTTCAACACCAGGCAATTCACGGGTTATACCTGAACAGCACTCCGCTCCGGTATCAGCTTGATTTTCACCTGCGCAACTGCCCGCCAGTAGCGCTGCTGATACAAGGATAGTCAATAGAAATCGGGATTTATTCATGAATGAAATATAGCTCATTAATTACTTCCACCGGCAATTTCCTGACAGATCCTCACATAATCCACTTCATGGAAAACCGGGAACTCAGCGTTGCCCGGATCTGCACCGTTTGAACCAATGGCAGGATTTTACAGGATAAAATGCGGTTGCCTGAATGGATTAAACCCATCCGCACAGGTCGCAGCTTCGATATCCACCGTGTTTAATAGATCATTTATCGGGTATATAGTTAAAAAAAATAATGACAGCGTTAACAAGCAAATAACAGCAATCCGTAACTTCCCGGGCATTAATTGTCTCCTCCGGTTATCCCGCTAAAGTCAACGACCTGTTTTCCAGCCATATACAAACGGAAAACTCCCGACAATCAATCCCGGCGTGCCAGGCTGGTTGAGGTCATGCAGGATTCGGCTTTTTTCAGGGCTGCATCAAAGGCAAATAGCAGTGTGCTTCCAACCTGCTCCCTATTGTAATGAAGGTGGCTACCTCCGGCCTGGCCGGGGAAACGATTGGGTGGCAAGCCCGGAACTCCGACCTCACCACCCTTGCAGAAAGCACGTGGCGCATTTACATATAGAGAAGCCGGCTCTTTTTTTGAACCGGCGTTATCGCGTTATGCCGTGCTGGGAAAATAGGCAAGCATGATATACAATCCCTTTCAGGACATTACAGAATCTCCCCAAAAAGTCTGCCTGCCGGATTCGGATGAATCGGCAGGCAAATTTCCGGGTGGTTACAGGCATGTGCACCACCATGGCTCTTTACATGCTGATCGTGCTTGAGGCCTGTTTATCTCTTTCAGAGGTCAATTTCTTTTGATTCCGTGATAGCGCCACTTCCGTCGGTGACCGTCAGGGTGACGGTGTAGGTTCCGAATCCCCGGTGGAAGCTGAACTCGTGCGTACCCGAAGCGCTGCTGCCGCTAACATTCCACGTCCGTGAATCATTATTTGGGCCCGTGATATCAACTTTAACTGTTTTGAGATCTTCGCCCGATACCTCCCAGTCAACCCTTACGCGCGCCCACACACGGTTGCTCGTGTCGGTGAGATCGAACCAGTCAATGGAGAGCGGGAGCGGGATCGATTCCGCTACCTCAAAGCTGGCGTGGATAGTGTGGTTCTTTGTCACATCCTCAAAGGTGTAGTTGGATACCGCACCCACGGATGAACCGTTTACCAGCACATCTCTGATCTGATATCCCGCATCTGCAGTGATACTGAACGACTGGCTTGCACCCTCATTGACCACAACCGCACCCGGCGGGCTAATCGATCCTCCGGAATCTGCAACAGCAGTGATGGTGTATTGCACAACAGGAGGTGGGTCAAAGCCGAGCGCGGAATCAGCGCGTACCAGACCATAGCCCTGCTGGTCGTCATCAAGACCATCTATCCGTACGGCGGTACTAGTCAGAATATTACGAACCTGTTGATTGGTCAAACCAGGATTATTGGACCATACCAGCGCGGCTACACCTGCTACGAATCCGGCAGAATAGGCCGTGCCTTCCCTGCAATCGTATCGGGTATTATCGATACTGGTGGTGTAGATGTTCTCCCCGGGAGCAATTAACTCAATCTCCGGACCGAATCTTGAAATTGCTGACAAACCATCTACCGTTGCATTTGCGCCAGAAACGGCTATCACATTATCAAAAGCTGCCGGATAGCGCACATTGGTTTCTCCTGATTCAAAAATGTTACCGGCAGAAGCGACAATGAGCATACCATTAGCCCA
>RECM01000029.1 GCA_007694035.1 Balneolaceae bacterium | reverse complement strand
AGCAATTCACCCCGTCATCCTCAGTGATCTGATAAGCGATTTACCTCGTCATCCTGAGCGCAAGCCTCCGCAAAGCGGAGGCTGAAGTCGAAGGACATGGCCCCGTAAAAACGGGGCCATCGGGCCATGAATGCAGGTTTTTCAGTAATTGCATCTTCATCGCAGGATTGCATCCCGCCACGCCCTTCGACTTCGCTCCGCTGCGCTCAGGGTGACGTTTTGCCCCCCATCACTTCTTCTTGCCCGGATCGTCTGGGTGCTTGCGATCGTCCTTCTCAAAGCCCATTTTCTGCTTCCGGTCTGCCCGGTAGTCGGATGTGCGCACAGAAAGTGATTCCCAGGCGCGTTGACTGCCTTTGCCACTCTTTTCGAACAGCAGCACCGCATCGGCATGAATGCCCACGGCCATGGCATCGCCGATGGCGGCGAGGTCTGCACTCAGGAACACGAACTGCCAGTCGCTCTTTTCGGTCTTCTCTTTCACCATCTTCTCGATCTGGTCCTTCCGGAACTCACGGCTTGCGTTTTCCTGGCCATCGGTAACCACCACAAAAACCACCTTCGAGGGAAGGGCTGCCTTTTTGATTTCACCAAGGCTCGCTTCAAGATCATTGATGCCCCGGCCAATTGCATCGAGCAGCGGCGTTGTGGCCCGTGGCACAAAAGTTTCGCGCGTAAGCGCCGGCACATCCCCTATGGGCCTGAACCTGTGGATGACCTCGTACGGATCCTGGGAATCAAACTGAACCAGTGTGAGCGTTGCGGTTCCCTTCTCTGCCTGCTGCAACTTCAGGAAGGCGTTGAATCCCCCAATCGTATCGTCGCGGATGGATTCCATCGAACCGGTCCGGTCAAGAATCACAGTGATATGCGTATAGTCTTTTTTCATCGAACATCCCCTTTCCTGCCGGGCGGCCCGGCATTAACCTTTTTTGCCATTTTTCTGAAAGGTAATGTGAAGAAAACCCGGGAGCTTCACAAGCCCCGAAACAGAAAACACAACAAATTCAGGCATAATCTGTATGGAACGCCGTTCTGCGATTCAGGATTGCTGTTATCTGATCGATGCTTTTCGATTCGCTACTGTGCCTGATCCATGGATCATTTTTGCCCGGTTCAACGTATTGCCTGGTTTCAGGGATATCTTCGGGTATCTTCATTTTTTCGACTATGCGTTCATGTTCAGAAACATTCAGCGGTATACATGTTTAAATAAGACCATGATGAACATTTTATTTATCAAACGTCTCGCCGGAAAACGGATCTGTATTGCCCTTTCTGTTTACAGCCTCTGTTTTCTGATTTCCGGCTGTGCATTTACTTCAAATCCCGAAAAATCGGATGGAGAGATCATTGCTGTTCCCGATGGCCCGTGGTGCAGTTTTTCCATTTCGGCCGACGGCCGGTGGCTGCAGTATATGGGAGACGAATCTCCGCTTCTGAATCCTGACAGACGGTACGCAAATCACCAGCGTGAAACATTTTTGATGGATATGGAAACCGGAGAACATCATTTCGCAGAACCCGATCCCACTGTTCAGCAACGCATTGCCGAAGGCCTGGGGCCGGACGGCCTGGGATGTTTCAGTCCGGACAATACCGCACTCTACTTCACAACAGTTGACTGGGGCAAATCAGCGCAACATGACCAGCCAGCCGGAGAGGTTCAGACCGGCAGTGCACCCTCATCCGGTATTGCCGTACAGTCGCGGCAGAGGCCCCGCTATTATTACCGTGTTGACCTGATGACGAAACCATTTGTAATCCGGGAGGCCGACGGTAGGATGTGTGCCGAAGAACCGGGCCCCGTTAAACCCGGCATCCGGGTAGAGCGCCCCTCCGATAAACGGATCGAAATCTATGCAGCCGATGGCCGGCAGCTCGCCAGGCATCGTCCGCGGGCCTGGTTTGGCAATACCATCTCCATCTGGAACCTGGATCAAAATCAATGGGAGATGGATTACTCCCTGTCGCCGGATGGAAAAACCCTTGCCTACCGTATCAGTGAACGGGGGATGATTGGTTTTTCAGCCCCAACCCATGGCTACCTGTTGCGCCTGTCTGCTGATGAATCCCGTGGCACCGATTTTCTGGCAGCTTCTGTCTATTCCATGAAGTGGGACCCCGCGGGCAATTTTTATGCCTGCACCAGCCACAGTGCCCACCGGAGGGTTATTGCCAGGTGGAGCCGGTAGGCTCGTACCTGCTCTCCGGATCCCTCTCACGACTGCCATTCACCGAAATGAGCGCCCATCTGCACCGGCACAAATCGCAGCACAGGTGAGGCCACAAACTACCGCAATGCGGGCTCTATAATCTTCTGCCACAGCTCCTCTTCCGTGCAGGGCAGCAAGGTGGAAATGCGGGCGGTTAACATCATCCTGTTTTACTGTATGTTTTTTTGGGCCTTGAACCCCTCCAAAGCCAGGCTCCTCCAACTATAAAAGAGATCAGGCCAATCGCAAAAAGCAGACTCCATTTTTTTGCTTCCGCAGATTGCCCGGCAAGCAATTCTGCTGTTGGATCCGGATACGGAAGGGCATTGGCAGCATAGTACATGAATGATCCGGACATTATCAGGAATCCAGACACCAAAACAGCCAGCGGTACGATTTTTTTCATCTCTGGAGTCTAACAGTCTGGCGTTTAAGCGGCCATGCCGGATTATTAGTTCAAAACAATTTAAAAGAGGAGGGCGTAATTACAAACTCATCACATCGAAATAGCGAGATCGAGGCATGTTCGCCTTGATGTGGTTGTTATTTGGCGTAGCAGGTGGGCTGCTACTATGCCGGCTGTTTAGATTTGGAGACCTTTTTAACTTGCTCTTTTATTTTCGATCGCTTCTTTTCACCGAGGTCAGATTTCTGTTTTTCCATCAGTTTCCTGAACTCCTTCAAATCTTGATCAGACCATGGCTCAGACTTAACAACGAAATCGATTCCTTTGGGTTCTTTCACTATAGCCATGGTGATTTAATTCTGAAAATATTTTTGAACAAGCTTCAATGCATTAACGGTTTCGATAAACATTCGTTGTCCTTTGAAATGCGTAGCACGAAGATTTTTCTTGTAATGTTCAATTAACGCAGACTTTGAATCAAAGGCAACATATCCTTCATATCCCTTCTCAAACGACAATTTACAGGCAAAAGCAAAGAGATTTCCAGCTACACCCAGATACATTTTGTTGGTGCCTTTATTGAAATTTGCACTTTCTACAAGATGTATAAAAATATGATCGGTCTTGTCTTCAACAGACAACAAGCCATGAATGATTTTAGGATTATTGACTGTAGTCAATTTAAACACTTCTCGATCTGACAAATCCAGCTCTGCTTCCCAATCGAAAAGCCATTCAGCGGGATTAATATTTTTCTTGTCAGATTTGTGAAGCTGAACCACTTGCGTATCGAAAACCTCGCCCGTAACACTGTTTTCAATAGAGTTGGTTAGCCGGTCTATTTCAATATCAATCACTTTTTTTCCCATGTCCGAAAATACAGATATCAGAGAAAAAATTTTGACCGATATCTATACTGATGAGGAGAATTGGTTTTAGCCAAATATCATATAATTATACGACAGAGATAGTTTCCCCATCCAGCCGTATCATAAGTCGCCCCCCTTTAAACCACCTTAAACTCCTCATCCCCCTTCAGCGCCAGCACGAACTCCGTCATCAGCGATATCACGGCCTCCACGTCATCGAGCGATACCAGCTCGGTGGGCGAGTGCATGTACCTGAGCGGCGTGGAGACCAGCGCGCTGGGGATGCCGCTGCGGCTGTGGAAGATGCTGTCGGTGTCGGTACCGGTGCGGATGCTGGTTGCCTCGTGCTGCACCGGGATGCTCTTCGCCCCGGCCACATCCTCGAGCATGCGCACCAGTACCGGATGGTTGGCCGCCCCGTGCTGCAGGCTCACGCCTTTGCCCAGCTTCACCTGCCCGTGTTCCTTCTGGTTGATGCCGGGCGTATCGGTGGCGTGGGTCACGTCGGTAACCAGGGCCGCGTCGGGCCGCAGGCGGTAGCTCATCATGCGGGCGCCGAACCCGCCGATCTCTTCCTGCACCGAGTTGAGGGCGGTCACGTTCACCTTCAGCTTCGCCCGGGCTTTTTTGAGCCGCGCGAACGCTTCGGCGATGATAAAACCGCCGATGCGGTTATCGATGGCCCGCCCGGCGATCAGGTCGTCGCTCAGGTACTCGAAATCGTCGGCAAAGGTGATGGGATCGCCGATCTGCACCATGGTGAGCGCCTCTTCCCTGCTCGACACGCCGATGTCCACATACAGGTCTTTCCAGTTGGGCTGCTTGTTGTTGTCTTTGTCCTGCAGGTGGATGGCCGTGTTGCCCACGATGCCGCTCACCACGCCCTGCCGCGAGTGGATGTTCACCCGCCGGGCCCGGGCAATGGTCGGATCGGATCCGCCCAGGCGGTTGATGGAAACGAACCCCGACTCGTCGACGTGCTGCACCACCATGCCGATCTCGTCGCAGTGCGCCTCAAGCAGGATGGTTTTCGTGGCTCCTTTCACCTCCAGCCGCGCCGCCGCCGACCCGTACGCATCAACGATCATCTCGTCGGCCTGGGGTTTCAGATAGTCGATCCACACCTTTTGCCCCGCCGATTCGTATCCCGTCGGGCTGGGCGTGATCAGTAATTTCTCAAGAAAATTGCGTTGTTTTTCGTTCATTCAGTATCAGGTTTGCATTAAAATTCACCATCGGTCTGTTTTCCACCACTCAAAATCGCTAAATCGAATATCGCTACGTCTCATGAATCGCATATCAAAAACGCAACCATCCCAATAAGCCAGGCCTCACCGGCAACTCCAAACGGATC
>RECM01000031.1 GCA_007694035.1 Balneolaceae bacterium | reverse complement strand
AAGCTCTGAAAGACAGCATATTTGGATGTTTTGAAAGCCCGCGTGAGGGATGTTCTGAAAGCCTGCCGTGCATGGATGTTTTGAAAGCCCGCCGTGCATGGATGTTCTGAATACCTGCGTAACTGGAAGTTCTTATAACCTGCGTAACTGGAAGTTCTTATAACCTGCGTTCGTTGTGGGTCAAAATTCATGCGCGTTTGCACGGTCGCGCATGGTGCCGGAATATCGTATTTTAAGGGATTATCAAACCAGTCTTACAGACCATTACAATACGTCCGAATTTCCCATGAAAAATGAGCATCCCGTAAGGGTGGCAGTAATTGATCTCTACAACGGCATACCCAACGAAGGGATGCGCTGCATCAGGCAGATTCTCAGAGATGCCAACGGACGTTTCTACGGCCAGCATTTGCATGTCGATGAGTTCGATACACGGGCTAAAAATGTGATGCCGGGCCTTGAATATGACATCTACCTGTCGACCGGGGGGCCGGGGAGTCCGTTCGACAGCGAGGGTTCGGAGTGGGAACGCAAATACTTCAACTGGCTCGACCGGATCTGGGAGAAAAACGACGCCCCGGATACCGAGATCAAATGCGTTATGGCCATCTGCCATTCCTACCAGATGGTAGCCCGGCATTTTAAGCTGGCGGAGGTAACCGAGCGCAAATCCGAATCATTCGGCATACACCCGGTTCACATCACCGACGATGGCAGGAACGATCCGATTTTTACCGGCCTCAAAGATCCGTTTTACGCGGCCGACTTCAGGGAGTGGCAGGTGCTTCAGCCCCGGCAGGATGTTCTCGACAGTATGGGCGCCCGCATTCTTGCTATTGAGAAAGAGCGGCCGCATGTCGATCTGGAGCGTGCGGTTATGGCAATCCGGTTATCGAAGCAGATGATCGCCCTGCAGTTTCATCCGGAAGCCGACCCCGAGGGCATGACCGTCCATTTCAGCAAGCCTGAACTCAGGGAGAAAATCATCAACCGCCATGGCGAGGCGAAATATCTGAGCCTTATGCAGGGGCTCACCGATCCCGGATACCTGCTTCCCACCTACCAGAACATGATTCCGGGTTTCCTCAAACGCTCGATCGCCCAGCTGCGCCCTGAACTTACAGAAACCGTGTAAATGCACCGGTCTGCGCGGCCGGCGGCATCCACCCAAACCACTTCCAAACTCAATTACTCACTTGCTCCGTAGATCCCTAACTCAAAGCATACTAACTCCACAGATGTTGTAACTATCCAAATTGTGTAGCCCCGAAGGGGTGATATTTGTTGCTCACAATAACGGGAGTGCTCAGTTAGCGGCGGTCTCCGTTACAGGTTCGGCGTGCTTCACATAGCGGTCGAGCCAGGTCAGGGTTTCCCAAAGCATATGCAGCACCGATTCACGCGCCCGGTACCCGTGGCTTTCATGAGGCAGCATTACCAGCCGTGTTATTCCGCCCAACCCGGCAATTGCCTGGTACAGTCGCTCGCTCTGTATCGGGAAGGTTCCGGAGTTATTGTCGGCCTCGCCGTGGATGAACAGGATCGGCGTTTCAATCTGGTGCGCAAAGAAAAATGGCGACATAGTGATGTAAAGTTCGGTATCGTCCCAGATGGTGCGTGCTTCGGCCTGGAATCCAAATGGCGTGAGGCTCCGGTTATACGCGCCGCTGCGGGCGATTCCCGCCTTGAACAGATCGCTGTGGGCAAGCAGATTGGCCGTCATGAACGCACCGTAGGAATGTCCGCCCACCGCAACACGGTTTGGATCGGTTACTCCGCGCTCTGCACCCATCCTGATGGCCGCTTCGGCGTTCATTATCAATTGCTCGATAAAGGTATCGTTGGGCTCTTCGCCGTCCTCACCGATTATCGGCATCGACGCGTTATCGATCACGGCGTAACCCTGGGTAACCAGCCACTGCGGCCCCCAATAGCTGATGTTGGTGAAGGAGTAGGGCGAACCGGTTACCTGCCCGGCCGCATCGGCACTGCCGAACTCGCGTGGATAGGCCCAGATGATGGTCGGAAGCGGACCGTCGCGTTCGGCATCATAACCCACAGGCAGCATCAGATTGGCTGTAAGGGTCAACCCGTCTTCCCGCTCATACGATACAAACTCCCGGGTTACGTCCTTGTACTCGGGGGTAGGATGTTCGAAATGGGTGAGCTGCCGCATTGAACCATCGCCAAGATTGCGGAGATAGAAATTTGAGGGTTCCGTGGTGCTTTGCCGGGTAGTAATAACCTCCAGGTTTCCCTCATCCTTCATGGTCACTACCATCTCGTAATAGGGCGGTTCGGATTGCCAGAGCCGTTCCGTATCCCCGGTTTCGGTATTGTAGGTATCAAGAAATGGCCGGTTGCCTTCTGGAGAGGCGCCCATACCGGTCATGAACAGTGTTTTGTTGTCGGATGCAAACAAAAGGGTAGCCTGACCGTCGTCGCCGATCTGCATCATGGGTGTGCCGGGATCGTTGTACCGGTCTTCATAATTGCGTTCACGCAGCAGGGTTTGCCCGGATGCCGGGCTGTCGGGTTTTACCGCCCAGATCCGTTCAGTGCGTGTGGCCCGCCAGTTTTCACGAATCATGGCAAAATTGCCATGCCCCCACCAGAGCCCGCCAAAACGGTCCTTCAGCCTGGCCAGTTCAACCGGCTGGCCGCGGAAAGGGGCATCCATCATATAGACCACATCCCGTATCTCTGCTTCTGTTCTGGGATCGCCGCCATCCTGAGCCTCAACCCAGGCTATCGATGCAGGTGCATCATTCCGCCAGGTTATAGAACGCCGTCCCTCATTGGTGGAATTGAACCCGAGCGGGACTTCCGTGAGCAGTGGCAGGCTTTCTACGGTGTAAACTGTTCTGCCGGCCCGGTCGGTGATCTCGGTTGTCTGCGGAAACCGGAATGCCGGAACGATGTAGCTGTAGGGCCTGCTCAGTGTTGTCAGCATCAGGTAATTGCCATCGGGCGAGGGCGACATCGTACTGATCACACCGGTGCGGTTCAGGCTGGTAACCCGGCCATTCATGTCTGCAGCAACAATTTCGGAGGTGAAGTAGTAGTCGAACAGGTCTTCATCATGTGTATTCTGAAGCATATCCTGGTACGTTCTGGCAGGTGTGGTACGTCCGAGGTTTTGCTGTATTACCGGCCCTGAAGGGGCAAGGGGCGCTACGGGTACAGGACCACGGTCGGCGGGGATTCTTTTCACATAGAGCATACCGCCATCGGGATGCCAGGTATGACTGGCACCGTAAAATGCGTCGTTAACCATAAAATTGCCGAGCCTGCGGGCACGGGCATCCCCGGTTTCGGCTACCCAAAGTTCGATGCCCTCATTGGTGGTATGCGTGAATGCAATTCTGCTGCCGTCAGGCGACCAGCGCATATTGCCGAGGCGCGGATTATCGGGCAGGCCGGTTATCACACGGGTTTCCCCTGATGCGATGTCAAGCAGGCTCAGTCCATATACAAAAGTACCGCGGCTGCCACCGTTTGTGGCGGGGTTTACACGGATACCGGCCAGGCGCAGTTCGGGTTGGGCAAGCTCTTCAATGGAGGGCAGGCTGGGCCTGTCCATCAGCAGCATGGTTGAGCGGGTGGGGTCGAGGCTCGTACCGGGTGAGGGGGCCCCGTCAACCAGGTCGATCAGCTCCTGAGGAGGCAGCTGGTAGGTAATGTTCACATCATCATGCTGGGCCTTCAATGGCAGAATGACAGCAAAAACAAATAAAACGGCTGTCAGTTTGGTGATGATAAATTTATTCAGGTTCATGGTATATCTCTGTTGAGGTGAAGTAGGCTAAAAAAACATTGTATAACCGGATTACCGGGGCTTCCGGCTGGTTCAGTTAAGGTATGTTCAGATTAAGTGATATCATGTGTATATACAAATGTATTGGGGTAAAAAGATGTTACCTGGATGTTCCTTACGGGCAGCATTGTATACATTGTTTTTGGATGTGGAAAGCACAGGGAACAGACACATGGTAATCTGGTAACAATGGTCCGGGTAAATGGATTTGTTTTTCGTTCTGCATCCACATAAACTCATGAAAGCTTGATCGGATGTTTTTTATTAATATCAACGGTTCACTGATTTTGACAGGTTGTTATCAATGGTAGCATGCATTCCGGTTTCAGGAGCCTGTACAGGCGCAGAATTACTGTAATGGAGTTATACACCCATATCATTCCCTCACAGATCGGTTTTATTAAACTGGAAGCTACAGATGCGGGATTGAGGCAGGTGGGCTTTACCAAAGAACCGCCCAACGGATCAGCTGCACCCAGAGCACTTGCCCAGGCTGTTACGCAGCTGAAAGCCTATTTCGAGGGCCGCCTGAGGGAGTTTGACCTGGAGTTTGATCTGCAGGGGACCACCTTTCAGAAGCAGGTGTGGGAAGAGGTCAGTAACATCCCGTTCGGTAAAACCACCACGTACCGCCATATCGCCGCAACACTGGGCGATGTGCGTAAAACAAGGGCGGTCGGTTCGGCAAATGCTGCCAACCCGGTTGTGATCATCATTCCATGCCACCGGATCATAGGTATGAACGGCCTGCTGACCGGCTATATCGGCGGGCTCGAACGAAAAGCCGCCCTGCTGCAGCACGAGGGCATACCCATGCAGGCCAGCCTGTTCGGATGGTCGTTTTAATTATTGGCCTGTCAGATACAAAGGCAGCAAAAAGGCAGCGAAAAGGCAGAAAGCAAAAGGCGGCAAAAAGGCAGAAAGCAAAAGGCAGAAGTTAGAAGGCGTGAGGCAAAAGGGGGGGGTAAACCCTGATCCATTACTTCCGAACTCAATTGCTCGATTGCTCCGTAGATCCCTAACTCAAAGCATACCAACTGCACCGTCGTTGTTACCTTCGAAATTGTG
>RECM01000116.1 GCA_007694035.1 Balneolaceae bacterium | reverse complement strand
CAAGTTGATCTTCCTTCGAGAGTCCGGAGCGCAGCGGAGGTCCTCGAAGAGTAGATCACCTGGTGGCATGCCAATGCCACGAGAATACAGAACAGCGGCCGCTGGCCGCTGTTCTGTATTCTGCATTCGCCAGTTCCCGATACCGGATATTTTTAATTCGATGCCCCAATATGCTGCAAGGGCGATGCGATGGCACTTCGTGCCCCGAAAAGAGCCACTATTCAAGGACCTCCGCTTCGCTCCGGACTCTTGAATGAGGCTCTTTTTCCGAAATTTTGTATCTTGTTAATACTGACGCGGGTTGTTCCGCGTTTTTTAGTTCACAACCCAGCACATACGTTTTTATATGACCAGCAAGCTCCGCTATTTTTTTTCGTTAACCGCACTCCTGCTGCTATCGGGATACTTCACGGCCTGCAGCGACGGCTTCACGTTCCGCCCGCCAGATTTCAGCCTCGTACCAGAACCCTTCGATATCAGTAACATCACCCCGGTTACCACACCCGAGGGTCTTGCCATCTATGTTGTACAGGAGGGAGAAGCTTTTCTGGGCCCTGTTACCGCACGAGACAGGGTTCTCGTACGCTATACCCTGCGTCTTGAAGATGGAACCATTGAAGACAGCAGCTACCGTGAGCGCAATCCTGATCCGATCCGTTTCGGTCTGAGCGACGTTATCAGGGGCTTCCGTGAAGGTATGATTGGTATGGTAGAAGGCGAAAAACGCGTAGTCATAGTGCCGCCAAGCCTCGGCTACGCCAACCAGCCCGGCCACCGCCTTGGCTCACAGACACTTCGCTATGATATTGAGTTAGTCGCTATCCTCGACTAACCTTTTCACTTTCCGGCTTATACCACACAGTATTTCATAGGATATGGTGCCGGTTTTTTCAGCCCATGTGCCCGCATGATGTCCGTTTGTATCCAGCAACACGGCAACCGTGTGTTCAATATCAACAGGCTGTTTTGAGAATACCATGATATAGTCCATGGTTACGTTGCCGGTCTGCGGCATTTCAATTCCATTTGCGGTTACACTAAATTTTCCGCTGAGCAGCCTCGGTATACCGTCATCATAGCCGGCAGGGATGGTCAGCAGGTAGCCATCTTCCGGGGCCCGCCAGCGCGCGCCATAACTCACCGTCTCCCCCTGTTTGATTTTCCGGCACTGAACTACGGCAGCTTCCCAGCTCAGGGCCGGTTTCAGTCCCACCACCGCGGTTTTGCCGGGCGAATAACCATACATGCTTATGCCGTGCCTTACCATATCGAAATGGCTGTCGGGATAATGGAAAATACCCCCGCTGTTGGCCATATGGGTTATCAGATTCTCCGGAAACTGAGCCCGCAACGACCTGAAAATCTCCAGCTGATCGGCAGCTTTTTCAGAACCCGGTTCATCGGCGGTGGCAAAATGGCTCATGATGCCCTCCGGGATCAGATGATTCGCCTTTTTTACGGCGTCGAGTACATCCGCAGCCTGTTCGGGCAGTATTCCCAGCCTGCCCATACCTGTATCGAACCCAAGGTGGTACCGGGTGCCCGGATGAAGAATGCCGAGCTGGCCCGCATGGCTCACCACAGCCGTGAGATTGTAGCGATCATATATGGATACATTGTGAACACCGGGCACACCAAAAACCAGAATGGGTTTGGTGATGCGGGCATCCCTCAGCTCCATGGCTTCCTCAACCGATGCCACACCGAACCAGTCGACGGCATCATCTGCAATCTGAGCTATCGTAACTGCACCATGCCCGTAGGCATCGGCCTTTACAACCGCCATCTTCATTACTCCCCGGGCTGTTTTCCCTGCAATTACCCTCAGATTGTGCCTGATGTTTGCTGTATGTACAACAATCCTTGTACTGTGATAGGCCTTTTCCAGCATGATGTATGTTATCCTGTTATCCTGTTATCCTGTTAAAAAAATATCCTGGTTTTTATGCTGCTCAAGCAGCCAGAACCGGAGCTCGTGCGCGTTGCAGATACCTTTCAGAACACCGTTGCTTAACACCGGGATGTACTCGGCTGTGAAACGGATATCCTTGAAAAATGAAGATTCGTCTGAAATTTCAACATAATCACCCAGGACAGGAACCCTGTAGTACTGTTCCAGATCAATCGCATCCGGTGAAACCTTTGATATCTCTTTGCCATAAATTACCGCGGTAAAGCGTTCATCAGTCATTACCGGTATAATGCTCCTTTCCAGAAAGCTGTCTTCCCTCATCTTCAGCCTCTCTACTATCTGTTTGGGTTTCTGATCCGGGTCTACATTCAGTATCAGATCCTGCAGCCCGGGCTGCTGTATCAGTTCATTTCTGGCCGAGTAGGCCGTATAGGCCAGGTAGAGTGCCAGCAGCCCCATCCATACCGACCAGCCGTTATCGAACAGCATGAAATCGACCAGCCCCGCCAGAAAGATAAGCCCGATTATCATGGATCCGGTCCGGTACATGTTCACCGATGCACGGAAATAATTGTCGGTGTACTTCCAGAACATGGCTCTCAGGCTTCTGCCCCCGTCAAGCGGATAAACCGGAATCATATTGAACAGTGCCAGCAGCAGGTTCACGTACAGAATAAACTGTACAACATGAAACTCAACAAAAAAATAGGGCTTCAAAAGCAGCATAAATGGCCACAGCAGCAGGGCAAGTATCAGCGATGCCATGGGCCCCGACAATGAGATCAGCAGCTCGTCAGACGGCCTGAGCGGCCTGTGCCGCAGTTCGGCCATACCACCGAACAGAAAAAGGTGGATGCGCTCTATCGGCACATTCAGTTTTCGGGCCGCAACGGCGTGGCCCAGCTCATGAATAATAATGGAGAAGATGAGCAATACGGTTGAGCTGATCCCGAGTACCCAGTATACCCACCGGGGTTCGAAATCGATCAGCTGCGGGTAATAACGCTCGCTCAGCAGCCAGGCGAGCATCACCATAACAACAGGCAGCAGAGGATCGATCGTAAATCGAAGCCCTCCGAGAACCAGCGGTTTTCCTTTAAAAAATCTGACCATAGTCTGCAAAAGGTACAGAGACCTGGCGTATTTTTCTTCCCGTTTCTACCGGAATGTAAATATTCCGCCCTTTTTCTTTTTCAGGTCTTTCATTACCACATGCGCGGCATTGTACCCCGCCGCGGCAAACACCCCGCCGCCCGGGTGGCAGGAAGCACTCGACAGGTAGAGGTTTTTGATGGGAGTACGGTAGCCGCTCATCTCGGGCGTTGGCCGGAACATGAACATCTGCTCGAAAGTCATCTCCACGTGCATCACATTGCCTTTCAGCAGCCCGTGCTTCCGCTCTATGTCGAGCGGGGTCTGTATGTACCAGTCGATCAGCTTGTCTTTCATGTTCGGGGCATAACGCACCACCTCATCGTAGATTTTCTGGGCTTCGCGTTCCCTTATGTCATCCCATTTCAACCCTCCGGCCAGTTCGTACGGATGCCACTGAGCCCACACAAACAGGGTATGCGCATCTTTCGGGCAGAGGGTAGGATCGATTTTGGAGAAGGTCATGGCCAGCGCGGCGGGACGCTCGGGCGGCATTTTTTTCATGTAGTCGCCGATGGCGTTGTTCATGTGCTGTAACGACGGACAGATCAGCTGCAGTCCGTTGTGAATTTCCGGGTCATCGGGGCAGGATTCATAGATGGGAAGCTCCTCGACCGCGCAACGGATAACCATCCCGAACCCGTTGCCCACATCAATATTCTTCACCTGGCGCAGGGTTCCCGGCTTCAGGTGCTCGGGTCCGACCAGTTTAAGCATGGTCGTCTGCACATGCGCGTTTGATATAATCACGTCTCCGGTTATTTCCTCGCCGGTCTCGAGGCGTACGCCATAGGCCTCGCCGTTGCCGATCAGGATGTCGGCTACCGGCACGTTACTGCGAACAACACCTCCGTAGGCTTCCAGCATGGCTTTCATGGCCTGGGTGAGCATACCGCTGCCGCCTTTCGGCCTTTTCCCTCCACTGTGATGGAGCATGGCCTGCCATCCCACAAAATCGCCGGTTGCGCTCTGCCCCGGGGTCGGGCCGCTCTGTGCAGCAAACCACAACAGGGCCGTCTTCAGATGGGGATTGGTAAAATACTCGTCGACCACGCGCCCGTAACTGGAGAAAACCCGCTGAAAACCAACCGCCTGCTCCCCTTTTTCGAACATGCCGCCGTTGGAAATCTGGCCCTTCATCGACGTCATAAACATATTGCCCATCGTTGGCGGCTTCAAAAAAACCTTCAGTACGCCCAGGTTGATCCGTTCCCAGAACTTGATGAACTCCTTGTAGTTTTCAACATCCTCCGGGGCTACCGATGCGATCGAGTCGAGCGTGCGCTTCATGTCGCGGTAAAAATGGATGACCCCTTTCCCGCCCGGTACCGGGTACGACATGAAAGGATCCATTTCGATGTACTCAAGCCCGTATTTCTCTAATTCCAAATCTTTTACGACCGGGGTCTGGTGAATCATAAAATGCGCCGACGATCCCACATCAATCCTGAAACCGCCCGGGTATTTATCCGACTCAAACATGGTTTCGGTGCATACAGCCCCGCCGATAGTATCGCGGCGTTCCAGTACACAAACACTGTACCCCGCCCTGGCCAGGTAACACGCCGCCGTCATGCCGTTGTGGCCCGACCCAACTACTACCGCATCGTAATGGTTTTTCATGCTGAAGTTCCTTTTATCATATATGGTTCAATTGGTTAACCAACACGCAGGTCGAATGAAACATTCACCTGTTTATGAACGAATACCAACGGGTACATTCTCGTTTGTCGGAATAAATACAAACCTGTAAAACTATGTTTGACTGAACGATCACAAACGGGTACTTCTTCGCTGGTCTGAATAAATGCAAACCTGTAAAA
>RECM01000113.1 GCA_007694035.1 Balneolaceae bacterium | reverse complement strand
CGATCGTGCCTATGTTTACGTGGGGCTTATTACGCTTAAACGTTTCTTTTGCCATGATCTTGGGTATTCAAATGCTGGTTTTAGTCTTCTAATATTGTTTTTGCAACGCTGTCGGGTACAGGAGCGAATTTTTTGAACTCCATGGAATAAACGGCACGTCCCTGGGAGAGTGATCTCAGGTGAGTCGAGTATCCGAACATCTCGGCCAGTGGTACTTCGGCGTCGATAACTGTACCCTCAATTTTGTTCTGCATGCTTCCGATAACTCCGCGGCGGCTGCTCAGGTCGCCCATAATGTCGCCCATGTAATCTTCAGGGGTGATCACTTCAACAGCCATAATCGGCTCGAGAAGAATCGGACCGGCCTTGCGTGCAGCTTCCCGGAAACCGAGTTTGGCACAAATTTCAAAACTCAGGGCATCGGAATCGACATCGTGGTACGAACCGTCGAATACACGAACACTTACGCCCTCGACCGGATAACTGGCCCTGATACCATTCATAATGGCGGCTTTGTATCCGTTTTCGATAGCTCCCATATATTCTCTCGGGATGTTACCACCGGTAACTTCATTTTTGAACTCAAATCCGGTATAACCTTCAAGCGGATTAATTTCGAAAGAAATATCGGCAAACTTACCACGGCCACCGGTCTGTTTTTTGTAGATTTCGCGGTGGGTAATGGATTTGGTAATGGCTTCGCGGTACGATACCTGGGGCTTGCCAACATTGGCTTCCACCTTGAATTCACGTTTCAGGCGATCGACAATAATTTCGAGGTGAAGCTCGCCCATGCCGGCAATGGTTGTCTGTCCGGTTTCATCATCCACACTAACCTTAAAGGTCGGATCTTCTTCGGACAGCTTGGCCAGACCGTTGGTCAGTTTATCGTTGTCGGCTTTGGTTTTGGGCTCAACAGCAAGTTTAATAACCGGCTCGGGGAATATCATACGCTCGAGGAGGATTTGCGCATTCTCTGCAGCCAGCGTGTCGCCGGTGCGTACTTCCTTTATGCCTACAGCCGCGCAGATGTCGCCTGCACGAACTTCCTTGATGTCTTCCTTATGGTTCGCGTGCATCTTGAGGAGACGTCCGATCCGCTCTTTTTTACCGGTTACCGTATTCACTACATAGGATCCGGAATCGAGCTTGCCGGAATAGACACGGATAAAGGTGAGCTTACCGACATAGGGGTCGGTTGCAATTTTGAAAGCGAGGGCCGCAAACGGTTCGTCGTAATCGGGTTTGCGGATCAGTTTTTTGTCGAAATCGCGCGGATCGGTTCCGGTAACCTCTTCCACATCGAGCGGGGATGGCATATAGTTGATTACAGCATCCAGAAGCAACTGAACACCTTTATTCTTAAATGCCGTACCACAGATTACAGGATTGATGGCCAGATCGATAGTCGCCTTGCGAAGTGCCGCAACAATTTCATCGTTGGAGATTTCCTCTTCCATGAGGTATTTCTCCATCAGGGCTTCGTTGTAGTCGGCAATCGACTCGATCATAATCTTGCGGTATTCTTCAGCCTTTTCCACAAGATCGGCCGGGATGTCGGCTTCTTCGTAACTGGCACCAAGCGTGGTGTCATCAAAAATCATGGCCTTCATGGAGATCAGGTCAATCGAGCCGCGGTAATTCTCTTCTGATCCTATCGGGATCTGGATCGCGATCGGGTTGGCCTTGAGCCGTGTGCGCATTTTGTCGATCACATTATAGAAGTCGGCACCGGTACGGTCCATTTTATTAACAAATGCGATACGGGGCACGCGGTATTTGTTGGCCTGGCGCCAGACTGTTTCCGACTGGGGCTGAACGGCGCCAACAGCACAGAATACGGCAACGGCACCATCAAGAACCCTGAGCGAGCGCTCCACCTCAATAGTGAAGTCAACGTGGCCGGGTGTATCTATAATGTTGATTTTGTGGTCTTTCCAGGTACAGGTGGTGGCAGCGGAGGTGATCGTAATGCCACGCTCACGTTCCTGCTCCATCCAATCCATGGTTGCAGATCCCTCGTGTACCTCTCCGAGTTTGTGGGAGATACCTGTGTAAAACAGAATGCGCTCTGTGGTCGTAGTTTTGCCCGCATCGATGTGAGCCATGATGCCGATGTTGCGGGTACGCTTGAGCGTGTCTATAAACTTCGTGTCAGCCATTGTGCGTTCGATACTATTTAGAAACGGAAGTGGGCAAAAGCCTTGTTGGCTTCGGCCATCCGGTGGGTTTCATCTTTTTTGCGAACTGCGCCGCCTTCGTTGTTCGAAGCGTCGATAAGCTCGCGCGACAGACGGGCTGCCATTGATTTATCGTTTCTGTTTTTGGCGGAGTTGATTATCCAGCGCATGCTGAGTGCGGTACTGCGCTCCGAACGAACCTCAATAGGCACCTGATAGGTTGAACCACCAACGCGGCGGCTTTTAACTTCAAGTACCGGGGCTGCGTTGTTCATTGCTGACCGGAATACTTCGATGCCGGGCTTGCCGGTTTTTTCTTCGATGATTTCAAACGCCTGGTACAGAATTTTTCTGGCCACGTTCTTTTTGCCGTCTTTCATAAGGCTGTTGATAAACCGGGTAACCAGTTTATCGGCGAACTGTGGATCGGGTTTGATCAGTCTGACTTCTGATTTTCTTCTACGCATGCTTGCTGGAAATAAAAGTGATCGTAAAAAACTGGGTACTTATGATTTCGGCCGTTTCGCCCCGTAGAGGCTCCGGCTGTTGCGGCGTTCGGTTACGCCGGCTGTGTCGAGCGCACCACGAATAATGTGGTACCGTACACCGGGAAGGTCTTTAACACGGCCGCCGCGGATCAGCACAATACTATGCTCCTGAAGGTTGTGCCCCTCACCAGGGATGTACGCTGTAACCTCGATACCGTTGGTAAGGCGCACACGGGCTACCTTCCTGAGAGCGGAATTCGGTTTTTTCGGCGTTGTAGTATAAACACGTGTACACACACCACGTCGCTGCGGGCAATTTTGTAGCGCCGGAGCAGTGGTTTTGCTTATTTTCGACTTTCTTCCTTTACGGACGAGTTGTTGAATTGTAGGCACGGGATCGTTGGTTAATTACCTGATTTCGGTTTTGGCAAAGACTCCAAATATACAAACAAGAATTGCTCTGTTGCAACATTCAAATACTATTAAAACTTTAAATCCACATAATTCCCCCGACACATCGTATTTTAAATTCAACAAGGGGGTTTACAGCCTCTTCAAAACAATCATTTTACGATATATTGATATATATCAGAATATCAATTGAAATTAGCCCAATTATCCAATATCAGCGCCAACAGGCTAAAAGCCCTTACGGAATCGGGAATTCACACCCCGACCGACCTGCTGCACCTGTTCCCGCGCCGGTACCTCGACAGATCGAATGTGATCCCGGTTTCCCTCCTGCAGGGGCAGGGCGAACAGGTTACCGTTGTTGGGCGGGTTACCCGCATCAACGAAACCGGCTTCGGGGCAAAGAAACGCCTGGAGGCCCTCATCACCGATGAGACCGGCAGCATCTCGGCCGTCTGGTTCAAACGCCTCGCTTTTTTCAAGAAATTCCTGTCGGCCGGCGACATGGTGGTGCTCTTCGGTAATGCCAAACGCTTCGGCAAGGGCATATCCATTGCCCATCCTGAAATCGACAAGGTTGACGACCCGTCGGCGGTTACCAAACTGACCGGTATTGTGCCGGTCTATCCCGGAAACAACTTTTTCAACGCCACCTACATCACCAGCAATGTGCTGCGCAAGTGGGTGAAACAGATTTTGAACACCCTTCCGCTCACAGAGTTTATCCCCGGCTATATTCTGGAGCGGGAAAACCTTCCTGTTCGAAACGAAGCCTACCGCATGATCCACTTCCCGGAAGACAATAAGGACCACCGGTCGGCGCTGCGCAGGTTTAAATTCGAAGAGCTGTTCCTGTTCGAACTCAGTGTGGCCCGCCTCAAACAGAACATCCGCGAGAAACACAACGGGCCTGTACTGACCGTGCCGGGCGACTATACCCGGTCGTTTTTCAATGAGGTGCTTCCTTTTGAACTGACCGAAGGGCAGAAATCGGCCCTTTCCGACATCCGCCGCGACGTAACATCCGGCATACAGATGAACCGGCTCATACAGGGCGATGTTGGCTCGGGCAAAACCGTTGTGGCCATCGGTACCATGCTAATGGCCGCAGACACCGGGTACCAGTCGGTGATGATGGCCCCCACCGAGATCCTTGCCGAACAGCACTACAACACAATCTCAGGATATGTGAAACCCCTGGGCATCAATGTGAGGCTGCTTGTTGGATCTCAGAAGGCGGCCCTGCGGCGCGACATACTGAGTGATGTGGCCGGCGGCACCGCCCAAATCGTGGTCGGAACGCATGCGGTTATTCAGGAAAAGGTGACCTTCGCCAATCTTGGTGTGGCCGTGATCGATGAACAGCACCGCTTCGGGGTTGTGCAGCGATCGGTATTGCAGGACAAGGGCCGGTATCCGCACATCCTTGTGATGAGCGCCACACCCATCCCCCGCTCGCTCGCGCTCACCCTGTACAGCGATCTCGACCTGAGCATCATCACCGGGCTGCCCGGCGGGCGCAAACCGCCAGTAACGGCCGTACGCAGTGATCAGAAACGCGAAGATGTGTATACATTTATCGAAAAAGAGCTGCTGGACGGCGGGCAGGCCTACATCGTCTATCCGCTGGTCGAGGAGTCGGAAGCCCTTGACCTGAAGGATGCGACGCTTGGCTTTGAACAGGTCAAAGCCCGTTTCCCCGGTTTTGATGCGGGCTTGCTGCACGGGCGCATGAAAAGTGACGAAAAAGAGAAGGTGATGCGGGCTTTCAAAGACAACGAACTGCAGATCCTGGTTTCGACTACCGTAATCGAAGTCGGTGTGGATGTACCCAATGCTTCGGTGATGATGGTGGAACACGCCGAGCGGTTCGGGCTGTCGCAGCTGCACCAGCTGCGCGGGCGCATCGGTCGGGGCGTGCGGCAGAGCTACTGCATCCTTATGGCCGATTTCAAACAGAGCAAAGACGCAAGAACCCGCCTGGCCACCATGGCCGAAACAAACGACGGATTCAAAATCGCCGATGTGGACCTGAAACTGCGCGGCCCCGGCGATTTTCTCGGTACCAAGCAGAGCGGGCTGCCCGACTTCCGTGTTGCCGACATCATCGAAGACCAGCCCCTGCTGGAGACCGCCAAACAGATCGCCTGGGACCTGATCGACCGCGATTCCGAACTCGAACTTCCCGAGCACCTGAGTTTAAAACGGGTATTCCTGCCCTACCTTGAAAAAAAGAAGAAGTTTTATTCGATGGGATGAGGGGGGGAACAGGAGAACAATAGAATAGGGAACAATAGAATGGGGAATTGGTTTTTTTGCATAATCCGGGTATTTACCAGGATTTTTGAACGGGCATGTTTGGGAGTTGGGGATCTGGGGAGCAATAGAGCAATTGAGTTTGGAAGTGGGGGCTCATTAGCGCCCCCCTTTTGCCTCACGCCTTCTAAACTTTTGCCTTTTGCTTTTTGCCTTTTTACGTCTTGAGTCTTGTGTCTTGTGTCTTATGTCTGATATCGGTTGGCTAAAGCATTTATTCCGGGAAAACCCTATCATTTTGCAAACCTTTTTCTAATACATAAGCTGCCTGCACAATGGTTGTAAACACGGAACAATTTGACCAATATCTGACGGAGCCGGAACTGCGCGGTATGCAGATACTGATCGGTGCCCTGGTTATGGGAGCGCTGATGTTCGCTCTGATAGTAATTGCGATGCTTACGGGTATCGTTGATGTATCGGGTACAGTAACCGTTCAGATACCCTTCACCACTCTGGCCGTGGTGGTTATCTTTGCCACATTCGCAGGGTTGTATGCTTCGGTTGTTCTGCACCACCGGATCATTCAAAGTCAGTTTGCCCGGACTGCGTCTGTTGATACCGGTACATGGCAGCACACAGCCGGCCGGCAGCTCAATGCTATCAGGACCGGGTACATCCTTCAGTTTTCAGTTATCGAGGGCATTGCCTTTCTGGGACTGGTGTTCAACATGCTGGCTGCTATGAACGGTTACGGGCTCGATTCCTGGATTGTCTGGACAAACTTCCTTCCCACAATACTCCTTATTCTCCGGATCAGAACGGCTTTCCCAACCCGCGAAAGGATACTGGAACTCCACCGGACATATTCCCGGCTAAACTGAATAGTTGTCAGTTTAACAACTCCTACTCTGGCCAGATCATTATGTTATCTGCATCGATATCTTATCTGCATGAATACTCAGAAGTATCCCGAACTTTCCTGTCGAAGAAGCATCCCGCGCTTTTCTGTTTGATACATATATCTGTTTAATTCATTACTGATACAGAATTTCATCCCGATGCAGCACTCCGGCTATTTGCTTCGTATTATATTATATAAGTAACAAGCCAATGTGCACCACAACGGAGTTACCATGCGTCATTTAGCACTGATCATTACCACAACCCTGATTTTTGTACTCGCATTTACCGCCTGCGATGTAACCGACACCGGTCAAACCGATATCCGTGAGCGGCAATTGCCACGGGAGCTTTCGGCCCAGGAAAAGATCCTGGTTGATGGCAGCAACGATTTCGCCTTCCGCCTGCTTCACAAGCTGCTGGAGAAAGAACCGGATGACAGCTTCTTCGCCTCTCCGCTCAGTATTTCGACCGCGTTTGCCATGGCCATGAACGGGGCCGACGGGGATACATACGATCAGATGCGCGATTTTTTCGGTCACCGTGGGCTGACCCGCGATGAGATCAACAAAGCTTTCCTGCAGCTCATTGTACTGCTCACCACACTCGATGAACAGGTGCGTTTCGATATCGCCAATTCGGTGTGGTACCGGGAAGGGTACCCGGTGCTTCAGGAGTTTCTGGATGTGAACAAAGAATATTTTGACGCCGAAGTGCGTGCCCTTGATTTCGGCCGTCCCGACGCGGCCGATATTATCAATGCGTGGATCAGCGATAAAACGGAGGGGCTCATCGAGAAGATGATCGACCAGATTGGTCCTGATGTAATAATGTACCTGATCAATGCCATCTATTTCAACGGCGACTGGACAGTGCAATTCGACCCGGACGATACCCGCGATCAGCCCTTCACCCGAAGTGACGGATCGAAAACGGAAGTGCCCATGATGAAAGTGGCCGACAACTTCCGCTACCACATCGATGATGAATGGATTGCCCTCGACATGTGGTACGGAGACGCGGGATTTTCATTCACAGCCCTGATACCCGCCGACGCTTCGGCATCAGGCGGCCTCGAACTGCTGGCCCATGAGCTGACCCATGCACGGTTTGAATCAATTACGTCAAGTCTGAAATCGGATACTGTACAGGTCTATATGCCCAAATTCGAGATCGATTATGCGGTCGAGGATTTCCCCGATGACCTTAAAGAGATGGGCCTGACACTTCCCTTTATCGGCGGAGCGGCCGATTTTTCCAGGATAAGCGACATTGAAGACCTGTTGATTACTGATGTGATGCACCGCGCGGTGATCAAACTGGATGAGGAAGGTACCGAGGCAGCCGCCGTAACCGTGATCGAAATCTCGCGGGTTTCTTATGATCCCAATCAGCGCCTTACCATCAGGCTCGACCGCCCGTTCCTGTTCTTCATCCGTGAGAATACATCGAACACGATCCTGTTCATGGGGAAATATGACGGGACGTGAGACAGTTTCGCTTGAGAACTGATTAGCATTACCTTCTGCGGGTTGTTTTGACGTTTTCCAGATCGGCGGGGGTGGGCGATACCTGCGACGGTGTCTGACATCGATCTACTAATTATATGTTATACATTCGAATAAGATGTTAAGCCATGATAAGAGTACCCATTTATCTTCTCCTTTTTTTGACATTAGTTTCCTGCAATATCATCAATTCTGAAAATGCAGGTGAATTATCCATTGAACTAAATCCTCAACAGGTACAGATTGATGAAGATCCTACTTTATTGATAAAAAACTTAACAACATCGACAATTCGTTATCATTGCGGGTATGATGTGGAAGTTTTAAAAAACGGAGATTGGGAGACTGCTACCCAAACTGGTTGTGCAAATAGTTTTCCCTATCCGATTGAACCAAAGGATTCTTATTCAATTTCATTAAGTCTTTTTTCTGAAGAAGCTGGAACTTATAGAGTTATTATTCTAATTTCTATCAAAGATGGGGATGAGTGGGATCTTGAAAAAAGAGCAACAAATGCAATTAAGGTTATTGAATAATCCGGTGTAGAATGTATCAAAGCATTGCGCTTCGCAATACTCCGAATCCTGCTGACGTGTAAGCGTTTGTTGCTTATGTTTTTGCATTGTCGCTACGCAGCAGAAATGCTGAGCCGTTACCGGACCATTTAACATGATTCAGTGGGGGTGGTATCCTTTGATCGGTTATATAAGGATGAGCTGTATCGGTCGATTTCCCTGTATATATAAATATAGAAGTCCAGGCAGATCACCCTAAATCACCAAACCCATGAATACCCAAGCCTCAGGTAAACCTCATGCCGGGATGCAAACAAGTGATATCGCGATTACAGATCCCAGAATTTTGAGTTCCAGGTACGTTGCTGAACTGCATTTGAATTTGAAACTGATGTTTCCCTTAATCCTGCTGATCGTCATGTTCACTCAGCCGGTGATCGTCAACGGGCAGACGAACCGGTATGTCGCTCCCGACGGTCAGGGCTCCGACAGCGGGAACTGCTCTAGTACGGGAAATCCCTGTGCTTCAATTCAGTATGCCATTGGACTAGCCGCAGCCGATGATATCATATGGCTGCAGGAAGGGATTCATACCGGTGCGATTACCATTAATAAAAACCTGACTATTAAAGGAATACGCAAGGGCAACGAGTGGGATCTGCGTGCCATCATACAGGCCCATCAGGATTTTGGTGCAGCCAATAGTGTAACGGTCACAATATCAGGTGGCGACACTCATGCTGTTATGGATCATGTGTTAATACGTCATGGTGTGGGCACTCTTGGCGGTGGGATCAACGTTTCAGGCAGATTAACCCTGACAGATTCAGGCATTATTTATAACAAGGGAAGTGGCATTTTTAATACCAACGCCGCACACACATATCTCGATAATGTTTATATCGCTCAAAATGAGGCAAGTTTTGGCGGCGGGATCAGAAGTGGCGGGGGCTCGCATACCGTGCTGGTGGTGCAAAACAGCACTATAGAGCAAAACACCACTACCGGGCATGGTGGCGGTATTTACAGTGGTTCCGGCCTGGTGACCATCGAAAATTCGATTATTAAAAAAAACTCGGCTGTTCGGGATGGAGGAGGCATATACTACGCTGATGGAATCCACAACATGGCAGTTAAAGATTCCGAAATCAGTAACAATGTTGCCGGGGGCAATGGTGGCGGTATACGGGTCAATAACGGCACTTTGCATCTTGATAACTCGGTTGTAAAAAACAATACCGCCAAAGTTGAGGTCAACACCAGTACTCCATTTAACGGGGGTGGCGGACTATACCTCAGGGGACCGGTTACGAGATATACCATTACCAATTCCAGCATCCTGGACAATGAAACCACGGAAAGCGGGGGCGGCATTTACATCTTACAGACCAGCACCTCCGGTTCACTGCCGGCACAGATACGGAACACCGAGATATCCGGTAACAAAGCCGAAGATAACGGCGGCGGTGTGGTGGTTGCCGACAGGGCTTTGGTGTTTATCGGCGAGGGATCTGCGATCGCCAACAATATGGCCGGCAGCAATGGCGGTGGAATCTGGACCGACCATATTCTGGAAATACAGGATACCCGTATATCGGGCAATACCGCCGACCTGGCAGCCGCCGTTTATATTGACAATTCGCCGGTTGCCACAATCAACAGGGCACGGATTACCGGGAACACCTCCCGGACATTCGGTACCATAGGCGTAATCAACTCGACCCTGACGCTGAGCAATTCGCTGATCAGCGGCAACAAAATGCTGGAATCCGGGGGAGCGGGTTTTGCAGGTATTGGCGGCAAGATTGACGTAGTTAACACGACGATCGCTTCAAACCACGGAACCCGTGCGCCAGTCATTATTTCAAGTCCCAGCCCTGTAACTACGCTCACCAATGTCATAATATGGGGCAACGGTGAAGATAGTGAACAGATACGCCACGGAGGATTATCGGGTGTAATGACCATCCAATCCAGTATTATCGAAGGCGGTTTGACGCCCGAAACAGTCGTACTGCTATTTCCCGACAACTTTGAGCTTATCGACGCCGGGGGCAACATGAGTGGCGATCCCGAATTAGCCGCACCGCTGCCGGCCAGCTCTGCCCCAACCACCGGGGGTGTGTACCGGGTGATGCCCGACGGGGCCGCAGTGAATGCCGGTTTAAACGAGGCTGTCACATCACTGCACGATCTGCTGGGTAACGCTCGTATCACCGGCGGTATAGTAGATATCGGGGCCTATGAATACATTGACGATGAAAGTTATACCGAATTTGAAATCCCCGAGAACAACAGGGACTACACCTTCCGCGACTGGATGCTGGGTCTCCGCTTTACCGGCATACAGCTCAACAACCCCGTTTACCTGTTTGTGGAGGAGCATGACGACGAGCCTGAGGAGCCGGCCTTTATCTCGCCCGAGCCGGTCAAAATCAGCCGCAAGCGCTGGGTTGTCACCACAACGGGCGGTGATTTTCAGGAAGCGACGATCAGTATCAGGAACGCCTCGAAACTGATCGACACGGAGGAGCCTGAGCCCGAGCCGGAGCGGCTGGTGATCTACCGGCGGGAGAAGAAGGGAATCGGGTTGTTCGAGCCGTTGCAGACCACCTACAACGGGCTTGATGATGTGGTGAGCGCCAAAATCAGCTCCTTCAGTGAATTCATTGTGGGCCTGACTGCCGAAACGGTGTCGATCCGCGAAGAAAGCACGGATGAGATCCCGGCCATGGTGCAGCTTGAGCAGAACTACCCGAACCCCTTCAACCCGGAGACCCGGATCAGCTTCGGGCTGCCGGAAGCGGGCCCGGTACGCCTGGAGGTGTTTGATCTGACCGGCCGGCGGGTTGCGGTGCTGGCTGATGCGGAGATGCCGGCGGGCATGCACACCCTGCGTTTTAACGCAGCCGGTCTGGCCAGTGGCTTCTACATCGCCCGGCTCACCGCCGGGGGTACGGTTCAACACCGCAAGATGCTGCTGGTGAGATAGGATCAAACTACAAGACATACAGGGCAACATGCCCACCCGTCACGACCTGTTCTGGAGTGTGGATCCCCTTGCTGGTGATTATCCCGATTGGAGCCGCCATGTGAGTAACCCCTTTGTCAAAACCTGGAATCTGGTTTTTTGGCCGATATTACAGATTTAACAAAATAAACCTGCATTGAGTATTATCAGGCTCCGGCTATTTGGCGTAGCGCTTCCGCTCGTTCGGGTCGAGGTATTTCTTGCGGATGCGCAGACTCTTCGGGGTGATCTCCACCAGTTCGTCATCCTCGATGAATTCGATGTGCTGCTCGAGGCTCATCTTTTTGGCGGCGGATATTTTAACCGAATCGGAGGTCTGCGCGGCGCGGTGGTTGGTCAGGTTTTTCTTCTTGACCACGTTCACCACCATGTCGTCGCCGCGGTTGTTGGAGCCGACCACCTGGCCCATGTAGACCGGGTCGCCCGGCTGCACAATGAACTGGCCACGGTCCTGAAGGCCTTCGAGGGCGTAGTGGGTAACGTTTCCGTTTTCCAGGGCAACCAGCACGCCGCTTCCACGGCCGGCGATGTCGCCCTTATAGGGCTCGTAGGTATCGAACTGCTGGTGGATGAGGGCGGTACCGCGTGTTTCGGTGAGGATATCGCTGCGGAAGCCGATCAGCCCGCGTGAGGGTACGCTGAACTCGAGGCGCGACATTTCCAGCTCCTGGCTCATCGACTTGAGTGAGCCTTTGCGCTGCAACAGGATTTCAATTACGCGGCTGCTGTACTCTTCGGCCACGGTAACAATTACCTCTTCAATCGGTTCGCAAAGCACGCCGTCGATCTCCTGCATGAGCACTTCGGGACGGGAAACGGAGAATTCATAGCCTTCGCGGCGCATGGTTTCAATCAGAATAGCGAGTTGAAGCTCTCCCCTGCCGGCGACCTTGAACACATCCGGGTTTTCGGTTGGATCCACTTTTAGCGATACATTCGTGCGGATCTCCTTCATCAGCCGGTCTTTAATCATGTTGGAGGTCACGTATTTCCCCTCCAGCCCGGCAAACGGCGAATCGTTCACACGGAAATACATGGCGATGGTCGGTTTGTCGATGTCGTAATAGGTGATGGGCACCAGGTCTTTTTCGTCGGTGAGGGTATCGCCGATATCAGCACCGTCGTAACCGGCAAGCGCCACGATGTCTCCAGCCTCACAGCGGTCAACGGGCAGCTTGTCGAGACCCGCAAACGTGTACATTTTCGTAATGCGTGATTTTTCCTTGATCTCACCATCGCGGTTCATCAGCGTAATGGGCTGGTTTTTAATGACCACACCCTGCTCCACACGCCCGACTGCAATACGTCCCACGTAATCATTCCATTCGATGTTGCTCACCAGCATTTTGAATGGTTTGTCGAGCGGCTGATCGGGTGACGGTACGTTTTTAATGATCACATCAAACAGCGGCGACAGGTCGTTGTTGTCGTCATCGGCGTTTAACCGGGCAATGCCCTTGATACCGATGGCATACAGAACCGAAAAATCGAGCTGTTCGTCAGACGCTTCCAGGCTCACAAACAGGTCGAATACTTCGTTGAGCACCTCGTCGGCGCGGGCGTCGTGGCGGTCGATCTTGTTTATGACCACAATCGGGCGGTAACCGAGGTTCAGCGATTTGCGAAGCACGAAACGGGTCTGGGGAAGCGGGCCTTCGGCGGCATCCACCAGAAGGATCACACCGTTCACCATTTTCAGGATACGCTCGACTTCACCGCCAAAATCGGCGTGGCCGGGGGTATCGACGATGTTGATTTTGGTGCCTTTCCAGGTTACGGCCGTATTTTTGGCCATAATGGTGATACCCCGCTCTTTTTCAAGGGCATTCGAGTCCATCACGCGTTCTATGAGTTCCTGGTTTTCTCTGAAGGTGCCACTCTGCCGCAGCATCTGGTCGACAAGGGTCGTTTTTCCGTGGTCGACGTGGGCAATGATGGCGATGTTTCTGATGGACTGGTGCATATTATTCTTAAGATGAATTGGGAAGGGCGGCAAGATACGGAGAATAATCGGTAATTCTCTCTAAGTTCTGCATCCCTGGTTAGAACCAACGGTCTGTAAATGTACGTCTTTTAGCATTGGTCATCCCTTCTGCTTCACACGCTTTCGTTGACGTAATATTGCCCGGTTTTCTATCGATCATACATTATTCAAAATGCTGTTCCGAATTAACACAATTCTGCATTTTTCACATCACACATCATTCGCATTTCCTTTTCGCGGCTTTATTCGTTCGCTATGCCCGGTTAAGCGCACTCAAAATTATCATAATCCCGATTGAAGATTGACCCGTTTGTTGAGATATTCACACCTATGAATATACTCGAATTTGCCTCAGATGCCCCGCTGTTGTACCGGATTTTGCTGATCATAATCCTTGCCGGGGGAACGCATCTGATCGTTACACTTATCCGTTACCTGTCGCAACTTCTGCTTGTGGGCCGCCAGGATACCATCAGAATTGGAAGCTCCGATTTTGTGAAACGGTTCCCACGGGTAGCCACCATCGTGACCATTCTTGAAAGTACGCTCACTTTCGTCATCTATTTCATGGCGATCGGTTTTATTCTGCAGGAGTTCAACCTGTCACTTCGCGCCTATCTGGCCAGTACCACAGTGATCGGCCTGGCTATCGGTTTCGGCTCGCAGGGACTTGTACAGGATATTGTGATCGGGCTCACCCTTATCTTCTCGAATCTGCTCAAAGTTGGGGATGTGGTGGAGTTAACGGGTCAAATCGGCAGGGTGGAAAGCGTCGGGCTTCGTTTTACCGTGCTCATCAACCTTCATGGCCAGCGTATTCACCTGCCGAACAGGAATATCGGCATGATCAGCCAGTTCCGTGGCGGGAGTATAAGGGCGTATGTTGATTTTCAGATTCCGGAAGGGGCAACCGCGAAACGGATCAGCCAGATCATAAATCCGCTCGCATCGGCCCTCTACAACCAGCACCGGGCAATAGTGATGGAAGAACCGGAGAATTTCGGGCAGCAGGATACCATAAAAGGCGGCTGGAGGTATATCAGATATAAATTCAAACTATGGCCGGGGCAGGGCGCCCTTATCGAGACCAATTTCAGGCAGATGGCCCTTGCCCGGTTGCGGAGTGTATTCCCTGATTACGCCGACTGGATGATCAATATAACATACCGGTCTGAAAGGTTGATTATTAAAGACGGAGGGCTGATTGATGAGGCCGACCCGGATCTGCCTTCCGACCAAGTGTAAACAGCTAAATTACGCTGGGTAAATTGAAAAAGTGGATCGGGGATTGAAAATCTTTGGAAATTTGTCTATATTAATTAGACAAAATACACAAGTTCATAGCAAATGGAGTATACAGATAACCCGGATCCAGTCAAAATGGTCGTCAGCGATGTGGCTGTAAAGTACAATGCAAGCCGCCAAAACACATTTATAACTGTTGAGCAGGCCCAGGAGGGTATACCGGTATCGGCTTTTTTTGATTTGCTTGATGTTACAGGCCTGTCGAAAGATGAACTGAGCGGTTTGCTCGATATATCCTTCAAAACCATACAGCGCTATCAAAAAGAGAATAAAAGGCTGAGTGCCCTGAACAGCGAGCAGATCCTGAAAATGATCACCCTGTACCAGAAAGCCGAAGAGGTTTTTGGTGATGTGGCATCGTTCAACCGCTGGCTCAGAAAACCGGCCCTGGGGCTGGGCGGGCAGCATCCGCTAAGGTTTATGCAAACGCCGGGCGGCATCGATCTCATCTATGATGAGCTGATGCGCATCGAACACGGCTTGTTTGCCTGAACCCGCACCACCTGCACTTATTACCCATGATCGCCTATCGCATCACCCTTGAGAAATGGGCCCATTCGCTGGCCGGTTCCGGGTATCCGGCAAGGTGGAATTCAAAAGGACGTTATGTGATATATACAGCTGAGTCGAGAGCCCTTGCCTGTCTCGAAAACCTGGCACACCGGTCAGGAGAGGGCCTCGATCACCTTTTCTGCATTATTGAATTACACCTTCCCGGGCCGGCATCCTTACAGGCCGTTGATCCGTTATCGCTGCCCGAAAACTGGTACCACCCTGATACCTATCCGTTTTGCCAGGCAATCGGCGATGCCTGGATTGACAAAAAAGAGTCCCTCCTCCTCAGGGTACCATCATCCATCATTCCGGATGAATACAATATACTGATCAATCCAGCCCACCCCGGGTTTAAGAACGTAAGCATACGTGACGTGAAACCATTCCGGTTTGACCGCCGGTTGAAATAAGAGCCCGGCCGCATTCCATAATCTGCCACATCATGTTTACAGATGGCAATGTTGATTGAACGCACCCATTAATTATAATTATCCATATATCTCACAGAATTAAATATATTCAGGCCCATGGACATAAATTTCTCAGCAGTCGTTTTATCCATCACATTAATCCATCATATTTATCCACCCCGGATATACCCAACCCTTATTTAAACGAAGTAAACATGGACATCCTGAAAATTATTCTCGCCATTTTTCTGCCCCCTTTAGCTGTATTTCTGCATATTGGTATTGCCGGTCACTTCTGGCTGAATATTCTGCTGACCATACTTGGCGGTTTGCCTGGCATGATCCACGCACTTTGGGTAATATTGAAGAAATAATAAAACGCTCACAGGTTATCACCACATTATCTGCATAACCGTATCATTTGCTATGTGATCATGACGGGTGATGCGGGGTCGCCGGGGGCTGCTGATTATTTGGGCCTGGTGATATCGCTGTACTGCAACCGGGGTAATTTAACTCCGGCAGACTGATCTGCCGGAGTTTTCTGCTTTCATGAACCTACCCCTTTTCAGTCAATGCTGATGTCAATATGTATGAGTTTATGGGGTTCACCGGGATGATCCATCCCCACAAAATTAAAACTGAAACCGCGTCCGTCTTCAAGCGCACCTGATCCCCCCATCACAAGCTTCGGGTTAGGATGGCCGCCGTGCGGGTGGAGTGTTTCCGTAAATCGTACAGCCGACCCTTTTACAACATCTGCGGCATTCAATTCCGCCATTGTCAGGGTATCGTCTGAAAGCAGCTCCTGCATAACAGACCAGGGGACAAACCAAACAGGTACGTCGCCGTTCCCCGAAAACCTGGTCTGTTTAGGGTTGGCAAAAGGATCTGTCGTAAGAATATGTCCCGAGACCATAAGGTCGGCGGCAAATGCGCCAGGGCCATCAGGTCCGGGCATGTGGAAGAAATCGAGCAGGTTGAAATTCGCCGGAATCTGATCCGGATTCCGGTAGAACACCAATATGGCCCAGTTTCCATCATGATATATGAATGGCCTTGCTGTTCGGGCATAGAACGGAGGTCCGGGGTTATCTTCAGGTACACGCAGCCTGATAAGGCGGTTACCGGCAGCTGATGCGGTCGCATTCACGCCGGCATTCGCATTGTGATGCCGGGCAGAAATCTCCTGGTTTTCCGAATCCGAATCAAGCGGACGGTGGTTATCGCATGCCAATACAAGCAGCATCAGTAGCGGGATGAGAATACAGATGTTCGTTTTCATGTTTATCTCCTCTTATTTATTGATTGGTTTCATTTGGGTTACGTTTATGAGTCTGGTGATTAAAAAGTGGCCAACCAGCTTGCAAAGCCCGGGTGAATGGCCTCAAGGCGAGCTGTCTGTTCAGAAATAGTGAGGCCCGGCTCATCACTGCCGGCCGGAAAGGCGTTAATTACATCATGGATGAAACCGATTCCCCTTTCGCGTACAACTGAGGCGGCTTTCAGGATGAACATGGATTGATACCACGTATAGTTGGAGATGCCAACGCCTACGTAGATCTGTTCAAAATCCGGGATAGATGTATACGCCGGGCGCTGTCCCGCCACTACCAGTTCGGCCATGTTTTCCCAGATTGCAGCCAGTTCAGGCTTCTCTACCTGCAGGTAGTAGCATGTGAAGTAATTGGCCATGAACTCGCTGAACCAGTTGCTGTGCATGCGGATGCCTGCTGCATAACTGTACAGGTGCCCCAGTTCATGGAACCCGATAATATCGATCATCTTTTCTGCCGCCCCGGTAAATTCATACCCGCTGGCGCTAATTCCCCTGATTACCTCCGGGGTAGCATCCTGGTACCGGTTTACGTATTCCTGTGTCGCGGGGACATCAGTGTGTGCCGGCAGGAAGACCACAGTAAGATCCGCACTTGGATGCGGAAATCCATACGGTACCGGGGTAACATTGCCCCAATGCGCCTCATCCAGAATTGCCACGTTATATACGTGCTGAACCTGCAGCCTTGACTCGAAAAAACGGGATGCTTCTTTCAGTTCATCCCTTACCTGGAAAGCTCTTTGTTCAAAGCCGGGGGTGTAAATGACCGGAACCTGGCCCCCGCTTACCGCCACATCCATTTCCGCAAACCGGTCCATCACACCGGTAGGCAGAGAGGGGACTGCCGGCTCGTTCTGTGCATCGGCCGTGCAGGCAGGCAACAGAACTACAGTGAACAGAGCTGCTATAACCAACGGCTGTATATATTTCATATCAGGAATCATTTATTTATGATTTATTGTAGTGTGAGCACATGTGTTTATTGCATTGGTCATTGAATCAGACCGGATACACATGTACTTTCCGTTCGAAGGTATGCCGGCGGGTGTGACCCCGGCATGACCCCGGCGTGACTCCTGAATTTTTTTTCAGATCACGGACAGTTATCGGCCTTACTGGTTCATTTAAAAGGGTTTCATGATTAAATTTTCCATTCTCGGCTCACCTGTTTTAATCGATTCGGCAGGAAATGAGATCGGCACGGTACTCGCCCAGCCCAAAAGGCTGGCCCTGCTTGCCTTTATTGCCCTGGCAGAACGGGAGGATTTTCTTCGCCGGGATACCCTGCTTGCCATGTTCTGGCCCGACTCAGACGAGGAGAGGGCACGTACAGCCCTGAGGCAGGCCATCCGGTTTCTACGGTCAAACCTGGGCGACGACATATTCCTTACCCGTGGCAATGACGAAATCGGCCTGAATCAGGACCGAATCACGTGCGATGTCCGCTTGTTTTTTGATGCTCTGAAAGAAAAAAACCCGGGATTGGCACTCGAATACTACCGGGGCGACCTGCTGCCGGGCCTTCTCATCACCGGCTGTTCCGACTTTGAAGACTGGCTGTCTGATAAGCGCAACAGGATCCGGGCAATGGCATCGAGTGCAGCCTTTACAGCGGGCAAATCCTCCGAGACCGCAGGGAATTTGTCTGAGGCCGTGGAATACGTTCGGAGGTCACATGAACTGACACCGGGTGATGAATCCATTCTTCAGTACCTGCTGTCGCTGCTCGACCGATCCGGCAACAGGTCTGCCGCACTCCGGGTTTATGAGCAATTTTCCAGTAAACTGCGTGAAGACTTTGATGCAGATCCATCGCCCGAAACCACAGCACTCATAAACAGGATTACTTCCCGCAAGACGGGGCCGGAACCCGTTGAAACTACCCATGACCTTGCAATCGGCGAAACCGATCCGCAAACCGATCCGCAAACCGATGATGAAGCTGCCACTAATCCCCCGGGTTCAGGCGACAGCCCTGAATATTTACATTCCAAACAGGACATGGCTTTACCCGGATCAATAAAATATGTGTGGATATCCCTGGTGGTAATCCTGTCGCTGACGGCACTGATCCTGTTCTATTTTTTCTACCCGGCACCAGAAGACCCGCCGCTTAATCCACGCCGTGTTGTTGTGGCCGTTCCTGAAAACCTGACCGGGCAGGCGATTTATGATCCTGTTGGCAACATGGCTGCAGACTGGATTACACTGAATCTGACCCGGACCGGATTTCTTGAAGTTGTGCCCTATACGTCAGTGCTGGCCTCTTCACGGACCCGGCCCGGTACACCAGGTTTGCAGGACCCATCGTCGCTTGCTCTCCGGCTCGCCACAGAAACCGGAGCCGGTACAGTAATAACCGGCACCTATTACCTGGAAAATGATCTCATCTATTTCCATGCCAGGATTGTGGATATGAACAGCAACCGGGTTTTGAAGATGATTGGCCCTGAGAGTGCTTCTGTTACAGCACCCCTTGAAGCCATCACGGAACTGGGAAAAGCGGTGCTGACCGAAATTGCACCACTGCTTGATCCGCGGGGTACACATGTTCAGGTGGCGATGTCACCCCCCTCCTACGAATCCTACCTTGCCTATATGGAAGGTCTGCAGTTTTTCATCGCCGGCAATTACAAGGAATGCGTAAACCGGCTGAAATATGGATCCGGGCTCGACCCCTCCTATGTGCTGCCCAGGCTGGTGCTTGCAATCTGCCACATCAACCGTTTTGAATGGGATCAGGCCGACAGCCTGAGGCTGCAGATTGAGGCTGAACGTGAACATCTGGGGCCTTTTGAAAAAGCAACGCTGGATCATGTTTCAGCATGGCTCAGAGGTGATTTCACAGCTGCCTGGCAGGCAGGTAAAAAAGCCGCGGCCCTTACCCCCGGATCCATACCCGAATATGGTTACGGCCAGGAGGCGCGCCGGATTAACCGCCTCAATGAGGCTTACAGGGTCTTTTCCGGTTTGAATCCCGATCATGGCGAATTGAGGGAATTCCTGCCTTATTGGCTTGAAAAGGGTGAAATATTACATATGCTGGGCAAATATGAGGAAGAGCTGGAGACAGCAAGGCAAACCGTTGAACGATTCCCGAACCGGATGATTTCCACATACCATCTTGCCCGTGCATACGCAGCGACCGGCAGTCCGGTTACGGCAATCCTTGTAATGGAACGCGCGATTGAGTCAGGCAGCCCCGCCGACCCCTATCCTGCTGGTGCTATGATCAATCTTGCACTTGAACTGGGCAGGCATGGGGCCTATGACCTTGCCGGAAAACTGCATGTTACCGTTCTGGAAAAGGTTGAATCAGAATGGGAGGAGTCCGGCATAACTTACACGAGCGATCCGGACAGGCGCTACACTTATGCCAGAATTCTGCACCTTAATGGCCGCTATGAGCAAGCCATCAGCCTTCTGGAAACAGAACCTGACAATGTGAACACCAGAATAAGCTTCCTTGGGTTTAAAGGGCTGCTGCTGGCCGAGTCGGGAAACACTGACGAGGCCGAACATGTTGCACAGCAATTGCGTTCGACGAATGAACCGTGGACATTAGGCCAGGAATACTACTGGCGTGCAGCAATTGCTGCAGCAACCGGACAAAAGGAAGAGGCCCTGTTACTTTTCAGGGAATCGCTTTCCAGAGGATATACATACGGAGCCTGGATTCACCTATCCCATCTCTACCGCCACATGGAAGATTACGAACCATTTCAGGAACTGCTCAAACCGGCAGACCGCGATCCCGGCAGCTGATCATTGTTAATGATTGTTACTCTGCTGCTGTTTCCGTTATTTACGCATGGATGTGCAATTGATCTGCTAAGAATCGGGATTGTTATTCTTACAGATCAATCTCCATTATCACAACAAATACCAATACTGCCCCAAGCCTGATCAGCCTGTAACCGGCAGGTAAAACAGTTCAGGCAGCGGTCGGTTTGCGTGCGGTTTAATTTGAATCATACAACATGGACCTGAACATAAAAAAACAACGTTTTCTCGTTTGCGGCGCCGGAAGCGGATTCGGGAAAGCCGTTGCGAAAACCCTTTGCAGAGAGGGGGCCCTGGTACTGGGCGTATCGCGGTCGGAGGCCCCGCTGAAAAAGCTGGAGGATGAATTTCCCGGACAATTCAGCTACCAGGCCGGCGATCTGCGTGATGCATCGGTGATGGATTCCGTTGCAGGTGTGCTGAGCGGGGAGCCCTTACACGGAGCAGTAATCAACGCCGGCGGCCCACCCGCCAAAGGTGCCCTGGAAACGACAATGGATGACTGGGATGAGGCATACCAGCTGGTAATCCGCTGGAAAATCGACCTTGTGAGCCGCATCATCCCGGGTATGATCAATAAGGGTTACGGCCGCATCCTGTTCATCGAAAGCCAGAGTGTGAAACAGCCCATACCCAACCTCGTACTGAGCAACGCCATGCGGATGGCCATTGTGGGCTATGCCAAAACGCTCGCAAGGGAGGTGGCCGCGAAAGGCGTTACTGTGAATGTACTCGCGCCCGGGTCACACAACACGCCGGCCATTGAACGGATCGTAAAAAACCGCAGCGAAACAGCGGGTGTATCGTTGGCAGAAGCCCGCAAGCTGATGGAAGCCGGCATTCCGGTTGGCCGCATGGG
>RECM01000032.1 GCA_007694035.1 Balneolaceae bacterium | reverse complement strand
GGGGTATCGGTCGACCGGTTGAACGATGCCACCCACCAGGCATAGACCTCGTATTCCGCGTTTTCAACCAGGTCGGGGGAGTAGGTTGCAAACTGGCTGCCATCACCTATGGGTGCCAGCATTGACCGGGAATCGCCGTAGTAACCGGCATTGGCGGTCTCAAACCATCCGCTTCCGGTCAGTACCACGTTATCAAATTCCGTATCGAGGATGATCTCCGACTGCTTCACGGGCAGTTTCAGCGAATCGGCCGGCACTATCGCGAGAATGGTCGGTATCTGCCGGCTGTGTAGCGATTTATTGACAAGCTGATTGCCGATCGTCATATGCGTGGAACCGCCGCCGTCGAGGTTCAGCGCTTCGTAGCTGCCCAGATCGAGCATGATTTCGGCCAGTTTCTGAAAGCCGAGGCCCGGCGATTCATTGTTAACAAACAGGATCACCTTATTGTCGTCGGTATACCCGACCGCGGTGCGGGCACGGGTTTCAGCAAAGCCGCCGATTCCGCCCCAGATCACCTCCTCATCGTAGGTGATGTCGATCTGGCCGTTCTTCACCAGTACCGGCGCCCCGCCAATGCCCAGAATGATGTCTTCGAGCACTTCACCGTCGGCTTTCACAGGCGGCGGGGCCGGCGTGGTCTGTGTGTTCGGTATCGGACGGTCGAACCGGTAAAAATCCTCAAGCAGATTGCTGAAATGATACACCCATTCCACCGTCGCACTACGGTCTTCGCGCAGCCCGAAAAACCCGCGGGTCACATAATAGGTACCGGAGGGCCGGCTCAGGGTCTGCACATTGCGTGACATCACCTCTTCGGGGTAGATGACGGTGGACAGGGAGGTCGATCCTGAGAAAAACCCGCCATTGATCGCGGCAATGGCCCCCACCGATTGGGCAAAAGGCAGCAGATCCTGCGACGGACCGATATAGGGATGAACAACGATATCCTGCACATTCAGGTCCACTTCGAGGTACCAGGCGTTCAGGGATGTCTCTTTGAAGGCTTTGATACCCTCAGGCAGATCAAATTCGGATGTGATATCCTGCCAGTTGTAATCCTGGGCAGCGGCCGGCAGTGCGAATAACAGAACGGCAGCAAGGGTAATAAGCCTGTTTTTCAGGGTCATCGTGATGGTCTTCATAATGGCCATAGTCATAGTAATGGTATTGGTCATGTTTATGGTCTTTGTCATAGTTATGGTGAAAGTTCTGTTCTCATTCTCCACCCTCGTCCAGGTCATCAATGCCAAAGGTCGTCATTGATGCAGACATGGGTGTAAATGGCAGCTCAGGATGCAGGGTTGGATCATTCCTCATCGATCAAAATAATAATGGCGTTCGAAACAGGCCGTTCACCGGTAGGATCAGAGGGCCGATTGGCCACTTTCGTGCCTGCCACAAGGGTCGTTGAACCGCCGCCGTCCAGATTCAGGGCATCCCAGGCCCCAAGATCGATCATGAGCGATGCCAGTTCATACAACGACATCCCTGTACTTGCCTGCTGGCGACCGTCAACCGTAACCAGATAGACCCGGTCACGGTTCTCTGAAATCCCTACAGCCGTACGCGGATGCCGGGTTGTGATGAACGCCTCGCGTACGGCCTCCCTCCGGGCGGATGCATCCACACAGTCAGCTCCGTCACATACGATCTGTGGAAGCCCGCCCGCTGCCTGCGCCACAGGTCGCTCCGAATTGTAGTGATACGAAACCCGCACCGTGTCGCCAGCAGAGACCGATCTGTTGATCCTGTTGTACGACGAACCATGCGCCGACAACACATAATAGCCGTCGCGGATGGCCGTGTTGCCCATGTCGCGGAAGACCGAATCGGCAACCAGCGTAAGGCTGCCCGACGACCGGTCCTCACCGATCAGCCTGAGCATCACTTCCGTTCCGTAGCGGTTGCTACCGGTGCTGTTTCCGTAATAGTGGTTGTAGAGTACAAGGCCGTTTTCCATTCTGGCTTCATTCACCCCGGTGATGTTCATTCTGCCCGAACCAAGTCTCAGCCTCACCTGCATCTCCGGCACCTGAATGTCGGGAGTGCCATCCTCATACATCATAAAAACCGACCGGCCCGGATTGAGGGTTGGCCTCCGGAGAGGTACCCCGTCACTTATGTGCATATTTACCGGTGCACCATTCTCCATATTGTAGAAATCGGCGTTTACTGCGCCACCCACCTGTGTTATATCGGCATAGCGGCGCACCATTGAACTGGTCCGCTCCATGGCATAGAGCGCTTCCCGGTCTCCGGTCGCTGCCTTGGCCACTTTGATCCGGATGGATGGATTCTTCAGGTCGGCCTCAAGCACATTGATGTTCCAGGGGCCGCGCCTGTCGGTTATATGGTGATGTACCAACCCCGGGGCCAGTGTATCGGTAACCACTACGGGATTTTGCAGGGTCTGCTGGTTGTATAATTGTGAAGCGACAGAACTTTGCAGGGACTGCTGGCTGCTCAATCGTGAAACGACGGGATTTTGCGGGGGCTGAAGGCTGCCTGATGGTGAAAAGGCGGGACTTTGCGTGGGCTGCAGGTTGCTTATTGGTGAAAAAGAAGGTGCAGGGGCACTTTCACAGAGTGCATGCACATCCGCACAAATTGGCGGATCGGGAACCGCGGTTGAAACTGCTTCGCCGGGTGCCGTCTGCAGCAGAAGCAGGATTATCTGTAGTACCGGTAACATGCTCAACCGCTAAATTATGTTATCGTTTGGCTCGTATATGCTGCAGCCGTTTGATGCCGCCGCTTTCGAGTACTATATAATAACCATTTAAACCCGGAATCAGCGCATGGTCCAGCGTCTTTGAATAGCTGCCCGTATCAAACACCTCGTCGGTCAGAAGTCCGGCCGATTTGCCGTCGCCGGTAAACAGCTCCGCGCGTACCCGTGCCCTGTCGTTCAGTGTGAATGACCAGGTAATATCAGATCCGGGTTCCAGGTAGAGCACCGGTTCGGTCTGCAGTACCGCCTGATCGCCATACACCAGGCGCGGATAGACGCAGAGCGGCCTGGTCGGTTCACTCTGTATACTGTTATAACCCACTGATGTGATCACAAAACAGGCAGGGCTGTTCAGGCGTGTGAAAAACCCGGGCTCACCGGTAATGTACCCGGCCCCGTCTGCCCTCTCCAGTATTTTACCCGGCTCAATCGGAAAAGAGGTATCGTACCTGTAAACAGCATAAAAAAGTCTTCCGGTTGAATGATCAGGCCGCTCCCAGCGCAGTTCAAAACCGTTCCTCTCCGCGTTCCAGAACCAGTCGGGATCAAGCGGTGCATTCGGTGGCTCCACCTCTATCCAGTCCATGACCGGGGGCAGTACCGGCCGGCTGAACCTGTCTGACAGGGAATCGCGGATACCGGCCAGGTTGTGATCGGTAATGTTGCCGGCACGAAACATCACATGGCCCCTGATAGCAGGGTTTGCACGGTTAAAATCGACCTGGTCCGGAATTTCAGTGGCACTGAACAGCGGGCTGCCATCGGGTTTCCGCATCGCTTTCTTATATACGGCCATACCTGAGTACATATGGCGCGATCCGGTTTCACGGGCCCACCAGAGCGAAAGTTTTTCATAGTCCTGCTCGCCACCGAAGGCCCAGTAGAGCTGGGGCAGCATATAATCGACCTTGCCCTGGGCCAGCCAGGCCAGCGGATCGGCAAAGATGCCGCCGTACGACTCTGAACCACGTATACCCGCCGGTACATTGTCTTTCCAGATACCGAACGGGCTGATCCCGAACTTCACATGGGGCTTTATCGCTTTTATCGAATCGTGAACCGCAGCCACCATCAGGTTGATGTTGTCGCGGCGCCAGTCTCCGATATCGGTAAACCCGCGGTTAAATTTCCTGAACGTCTCCGCGTCTTCCCCGGTAATACCCCGAAAATTCTGGGCAGGGTTCTGGTATGGGTAGAAGTAATCATCGAAATGGATTCCATCCACATCATAGCGCCGCACAATATCGGCCGTTACCCGGGCGATATACTCAATCACTTCCGGATTTCCCGGGTCGAGTATGGATGAGGTGTAGGACCGGCCCCTGAAGCGCAGCAACCAGTCGGGCCTTTTTATTGTGATATGGTCATCTGCCACCCGATAGAGCCCCTCCTGCCGGGCTGTGCGGTAGGGGTTCAGCCAGGCGTGCAGTTCCATGCCCCGCTTATGCGATTCACGGATGGCAAAATCCAGCGGATCCCAGAGCGGGAATGGGGCATCGCCCTGCCTGCCGGTGAGATAGTGCGACCAGGGTTCGTAGGGCGAATCGTACAGGGCATCGCATTCGGTCCTCACCTGGAAGAAGATGGCGTTGAAGCCGGTCTGTTTCAGTATATCAAGCTGGCGGACAAGATCCGCTTTCTGTTTTTCGGGAGGGTCGTTCGGGGAAACGGGCCAGTCCAGATTGGCGACCGTCGCGATCCAGGCCCCGCGCAGTTCGGGCGGATCCACCCGGGCCATAGCGGAAACGGCATGTATAGTCATAATAATGACAAACAAACCAATGGGTAAGCTTAGGCGGCGTATTCTCATCAATTGAATTCGGAAACCCGAACGGTGGCCCGCGAAAATATTCACAATAGGTAGAGCTTATCGATTGGGGTAGTTGGTTGCGATACGGTATGGTGTTGCCTGCAATACAATATGATATTGCCGTTGGATCTTTAAAATAACCAAATACCGGATGAATCGGTTGAATTTTCAGGATGCCTGACGGATGGTAACGAGTGGTTGGCCCGGATTATGATAGTTACGGTGTTGGTTGCTGTCGCGGATCAGAATATCCTAATCACGATTGTGTGAGAGGGACAGGGATGGGGTCATGCAAAAAAAGACGTCCCGCATTACAACTGGCAAAATTGCCGCTCGTATAGCAGAACGTCTTATTTCAGTAATTCGATGATCC
>RECM01000097.1 GCA_007694035.1 Balneolaceae bacterium | reverse complement strand
CTGTTCAGCTTGCGCTCGGGGTCCCTCGACTTCAGCCCGCTGCGCGGGCTTGCGCTCGGGATGACGGGGAGGGATGACGGGTGGATCCGCTTCCAAACTCGGTTGCTCACTTGCTCCGTACCTCCCTAACTCAAAATCTCCCTGACTCGTAAACATAATAATATTAACTGATGACAACCTCCCAACCAACCCGGCGCCTTGTCTCTCTGGATGTGTTCCGCGGGGCAACGGTCGCAGCGATGATCCTTGTAAATAACCCCGGAACCTGGGCGCACATTTACGGTCCGTTGAAGCATGCCCCCTGGCATGGCTGGACCATTACCGATCTGATCTTTCCGTTCTTTCTGTTCATTGTGGGCGTGGCCGTTGTGCTTGCCTTTTCGAAGCGGCTGGCCGAGGGAGGCGACAAGCACGATCTGCAGAAGAAAACCTGGGTACGGGCGGCAAAAATTATGGGCCTGGGCCTGCTGCTTTCCGCGTTTCCCTACATCAGCTTTATGGACGGATTCGGCCTGCATCAGAACCTGACGGAGATCCGCGTATTTGGGGTGCTGCAGCGCATTGCAATCTGCTACCTGGTCGCATCCCTGATGTTTATATACCTGAGCGAGCGGGCGCAATACATCTGGATCGCAGTTTTACTGCTGGGCTATTGGGCAGCGATGATGCTGATTCCGGTTCCGGGCTACGGGGCCGGGATGATCGACAGCATGGAAGGCAACCTGGCCGCCTGGCTCGACCGGCAGATTCTGGGCGAAAAACACCTCTGGCGTGCTACATTCGATCCGGAGGGGCTGCTCAGTACCTTCCCGGCCATCGCGACCACCCTGCTGGGCGTGTTCACCGGCCACATCCTGGTATCGAAAGATGATCAGGTTACAAAAACGGTCCGGTTCTTTATCTGGGGATGTGTTTTCATAAGCATCGGTTATGTGTGGGACTGGTTTTTCCCCATCAACAAACCCATCTGGACCAGTTCGTATGTAATGTTCACCGGCGGTCAGGCGATGTGCGCGTTCGCTCTCAGCTACTGGGTGATCGACGTGAAGAACATCCGCGGCTGGACCACCCCGTTCGTGGCCTACGGCATCAATGCCCTCATCGTTTTCTTCATGAGCGGCATTCTGGCCCGATCAATGAACCTGATAACGGTTGCCGGTCCCGAGGGCACTGTGATTTCGCTGCAGCGATGGATTTTCAATAATGTATTCCTGACCATCGCCGAGCCGATCAATGCATCCCTGCTGTACGCCATCGTCTGGATCGTGCTCTGGTTCTTTGTACTCTACTGGATGATGAAACGCAATATCATCATCAAGGTGTAGGGGACAATATCAAAGTGAAATCCACAAACTTCTGCGTTTTAAGATGGTGAACCTGGCTCGACCATGAAGCCGGCATTATCCGACCCGGAAACCTGAACCTTGACCGACCCGGAACCGACCCGGAACCGGATCAAGGCTCGAAACCCGGCCATGACCCTCAACCAGACCTGAAACCAGTCAGCCCGGGACGTAATAATCCATCAGGGATGTGTTTTATAGCGTAATACGCTGTTTGATTTTGCGGATGCGTTCGTAGGCCTGGTCAACGCGGGATATATCGAGTGAGCCGTCATCAACCGCGTTTTTAAGAATACGCTTCACCGATATGACGATGTCGGGGTCGAAATCGAGATTATTACCGTAGGCCAGCATATCGACCCCGCTGTTGATGGCCGTAACCACCGCCTGCTCCAGGCCGAAGTGGTGCGAGATGGCCCTCATCTGCATATCGTCGCTGATCACAACCCCGTCGAATCCCATATCCATGCGCAGGATTCCATCCATGATGGCGCTGGAGAGCGTTCCGGGGTACAAGGGATCGAGGTGGCGGTTGAACACATGGCAGCTCATCACCATGTCGCAGATGCCTTTTGAGATAATGTGCCGGTACGGGATCAACTCGGCATCGGTCCAGGTGTCGGTCACATCCACCATGCCAAGGTGGGTGTCGGCCTGTGAGCTGCCGTGGCCGGGGAAGTGTTTTACACAGGTTAATACGCCTGCGTTGTGATGACCCCGGATATAGGATTCGGCCAGACGGGCCACCGTTTCAGGATCGGACGAAAAACTGCGCTCGCGCCTGGCGATGATGGGGTTGTCGGGGTTGATGTTTACATCCAGCGTTGGCGCAAAATTGAGATTTATACCGTATTCCCTGAGGGTACTGCCGATAAGAAAACCTTCCTGATGCGCCTCTTCCGGGGCCAATGATCCCAGTGTGTGATGGCTCCGTGTAGCCGGGAAGCCGAATTCCGGCTTCAGGCGGTTCACAAGCCCGCCTTCCTGATCGATCGAAAGCAGCAGCGGCCAGGGCGACAGCTCATGAAGCCAGCGGTTCAGGCCGGCCAGCTGATCGGGTGTTTTCACGTTCCGGTTTTTCTGCTTCAGAACCACATCATAATCGAACAGGATGATTCCGCCAACCTGTTCCTCACGCAGGTCACGGACAACCGGCAGGGTTTCATCAGGGTGAAGCCCCCGGAACCCGATGAGCAGCATCTGGCCGAGTTTCAGGTCGAGAGAGGCGGATGAGGCGGGAGGGAGTATATTTTTTGTCAAGGCGGTATTGGTAAACGGGTTAGGGGGTGTAGAGCAGAATATCGTGAATACGGCGGTGCCAGTCATCAGTGGCTGTAAATATTCCCGGGTTATTCAGCAGTGATTCCGGATTGGTGTCGATCGCATTTTTTAGTGCGGCATTACCGGTCAACCGGAGAAAATGGTTCTCACCGGCCGGATTGGCAGCGGTCGGGTAGGTGGTCCACTCCAGCTGATCTCTGTGATTTTGATCGCCGTGTGTGATTTTTATGGCCGCCAACAGGCCCAAAGCCAGGGCGACTGGCCGTACCGCTTCGGCATCATCCACCGAAAAGCGGATTCCATGGCACTCCCGGTTCTCCCAGGGGCGGTAACCTGGTGTGAACGTTACAGGGCTGAGGGTAACACCGGTCGCAATTTCATCCGGCAGGGCGGCGATAATCATGGCCGGATTGAGCCAGGGGGCGCCGATCTGCAGGAAGGAGGCATCCGTACCGCGCCCGATGCTCATATTTACCGATTCAAACAGGCAGAGCCCGGGGTAAAGTACAACGGCATCATAGCTCTGAAGGGCCGGGGACGGCTGATGAAACGGGTACCCGGTGCGGTGAAGCATCTCCCTGTTCCAGCCCCCCGTCTCAATTACGGTGAGATCGGCCCCGGTTTCCCATTCCCGGTTCAACAGCTGCGCAAGCTCGCCGGAAGTCAGGCCGTGTTTGACCGGAATAACGGCCCGCCCCAGAAAGTTCGACCGGTCGGCGGCATCCTGCATGGGCCCTTCAAAAACGGTGCCTCCTGTGGGGTTGGGACGGTCGAGCAGGTAAAACGGGATCTGAAGATCCGCGCAGGCCTCGAGCATATGGCTCATGCTCCAGTTATAGGTATAGAAACGGGCGCCCACATCCGGTATATCGTACAGCACAAGGTCGAGGTCGCGCAGGTCCTCCGGCCGGGCACGCAGCCGTTCACCGTAAAGGCTGACCACCGGCATGCCGGTAACCGGATCGGTGATGTCGGAAACGGCCGCACCGTCTTCGGCCCGGGCGGCAATACCGTGTTCGGGCGAAAAAAGCCGGGTTATCCGGAAGCCCGCATCCAAAAGATATTCACGTGATGTAACCCCGGTTTGCAGGGCAGGCCGGGCCGCATCGTTGGTGAGAAAACCGATGTTTCGGTTCCGGAGGTGCCCGAAATCCTGTACGAAGCGGTCGATGCCGAATATATAGTTTTTCAATTTCATTAAATGTTTTTACAGCATGGTTATCCGGATTGAAGCATATTACAAAAAACATTAAAAGGCTGCCCGCCTTCTGTTACTAAATAATCAGGCAGGTAAATACTGCCTGCTGTTGTCAAAATTATCTGTGTGGTTAACTGAACCCGCCAAACGGAGGTAAGGCGCACGGAATATTCTCTGTAACAGTTGCGGACAGGCACCTGGCACTATTCCCTCAGGGACCATTATTATGCGACAATTTTTACAAGCGAGTGTTCTTGTGATGGCTGCAGCACTCTTGTTATCGTGCAATAACAACAAATCGATTGAGCAGACCTACCTGGAATCTGTTGAAAATATCAGAGAAGCCTGGGCCCCTGACCGCAGGGTAGCCGTATTCGAGGTGGATGTTGCCAGAGAATCGGGTACCTGGGTGGTAGCGGGCGAAACATCCAGCCACGAAGCCTGGGAGGAGCTCATGGTGCTTTCCAACCGGGTGCTCCCGCCGGGACATCGTTTTAAAGTAAACATGCTGCCCGATGCGGAACTCGGAGATTCCGTCTATGCCCAGGTCAGGATCAGTGTGGCCAATTTGCGACGCAATCCCGGGCATACCCACGAACTGGTAGATCAGGTTATTCTTGGAACCCGCCTCAAACTGATGAAGCGACAGGGTGGCTGGTATTACGCTCAGACCCCGTATGGCTACCTCGGCTGGATCACCGGGGCATCCATCGCGATTCACGACAAGGCGGGCATCAGGGACTGGAAACGATCGGACCTGCGACAGGTTAAAGCCCTCGTTTCATTCATCCGCCAAAAACCCGACGAAACGTCGCTTGTGGTGAATGATGCGACCATGGGGGCAACCGTAAAACTGATTGATGAGGGAAGGCGATATTCCAGCGTGGAACTGCCAGATGGCCGGCGCGGGTACATACCAACCGCACATCTGGCGGAGCAGGTCGATGCCAGCGTATGGAGGGCACCCGACGGCAATAAAATCGTGGAGACAGCGATGAAACTGCACGGTATTCCCTATCTGTGGGGCGGCAACTCGACCAAAGGCTTCGACTGCTCCGGATTTACACAGACCGTGTACCGGGCTCATGCCTATCAGCTGCCGAGGGATGCCAGCCAGCAGGTGAATACCGGCGAAGAGATTCAGCCGGATGAGGACTTTGGCAACCTTGAACCCGGCGACCTGATCTTTTTCGGGCCGGAGAACAGGATAACCCATGTGGGCATCAGCCTGGGCGGGCCACAGTTCATCCACGCGAGCTCCTATGTCGAGATCAACAGCCTCAGGGAGGGTGACCCGGATTATGCGCCTGACCGCCGCCGTACCCTGCGCTATGTGAAGCGTATTACTGACGCCAGGGAGTAGGCACAGGCAGGGTATACACCTTCGCTGTCAGGTATACATATCGGCGCAGGTGAGTTTTACCACCTCGCGGAAAGCGGATTTATTCAGGCTCACCTCGTTGAATATCTCCTGCAGCGACCCCTTGTTCATCTTCTGAAAGTCCTTCTCCAGCGGCGTGATGCAGACGCCGCCGAAATCCACCGACGCCGGGCTGAGCAGGATGTTGCCCTCATCCTCGCGGAAGAAGTGGGAGGGACGGTGTTTTTCGCGAAGGAAAAAGAGGACCGTCCACACCGGTTCATCGTACCAGGAGAGGATATTCATCATCGGTTCTTCACCTGCCGACGATATTTCGTTGAATGCATTGTACCAGGCCTCGAAAAAGAGCTTCAGCTGATCTTTTGATCCTGATCTTACAACGAAATACCGTCGAAGGGAGTCGTCGACGGCATGTACCGACATGGCTTCCACGCAGGGAACGGGTTCCCCGTACGTTGTAACCAGGTGGGCCAGTTCCGACTCTATGGTGAGAAATCCGCGGTTTCCGGCCTGGAAATGGAGATGGTCGGGAGCCGAGGCCCCGCACTTCGGGCCGTTGTAGAACAGGCTGAACCGCGACCCGATACTGCGGGTAATTTCCATCATGTCGCCGAAGGCATCTGTAATTGCCTGCGGGATGTGTTCAAGGTGGGGAATAGTGAGATGCTCCGGAAATATTGGGAACGGATTGCCCAGTACCATATAATTCCTGTTGAGCAGTATGCCACGCTGCTCTCCGGGCAGATTTTCCATGCACAGAAAACATTTGCGCTCGCTGATCGATTTGGCATCCACTTTGGCCGAACTCGACACAATCCGGCCCGGGTTGAACTGTACTTTCATGGAAAATCCGTCGAAGCTGAACTGTTTTACGCGCACGTTGTTCAGCCCGTCGTAGTTGCCGGAGAGCAACGGCCAGGTTTTGCGCTGCTGCATCAGCAGGGCCGATGCAACAGCCCCCGGATCTGTTACCGTGCCGAACGGCACCAGCTCATCGTTCGGGATGTGTATCTGGTCAATGTCGCGCATTTTTCCGTATCCGGGCTAAATATTCGAAGGTTCGGATCTTGTCTTTATAGTGGTTGTGCGCGTTTTGCTGGGAGATATTGAGTGATGCATCGGTATTGTCGTCCCAGCGGCGGCAGCAGTAGATGGGCTCATAGATACGCCCGATCTGATAATCCCGCGAGAAGGCCAGCCCAAGGGCATAGTCCTCGCCGTAGCTGACGTTCGGGATTTTAATTTCGCGCAGGAGTGGGGTGAAGAATGCCCTCGGCGCGCCCAAACCGTTGATGCGCAGGGCATTGTTACGGCCGTTATCGGGTGTCCACTCCTTGTGATCGATGATGCCCGGCGGTATCTGCTCCAGGTCGAAATTGGTCATTTCATAGGAACCGACCACCATGGCGCATTTTTCCTTCTGGAAGGTATCGATGATGGACTGCAGGGTGAATTCGGTTTTGTAAACGTCGTCGCTGTCGAGCTGAACGGAAAACCTGCCGCACTGCGGATGGTGCGCACCCAGGTTCCAGCATCCGCCAATGCCAAGGTCGTCGCGGTCGGGAATCACATGAATGAGACGGCTGTCTTTGGCGGCAATCTCTTTCAGGATATCGGTAGTGCCGTCGGTAGAGAAATTGTCGACCACAATTACGTTGAAATCAAATGTTCCTTTTTGCATCAGTGCGGAATCAACGGCATCGCGGATCGTTTTAATCCGGTTGCGCACGGGTATTATCACGCTGGCCTCCACGGGGAAGCCGTCCTGGCCGAAATCGGGGGTAGAAAATTTGGGTTCAAGATAGGCCCCGGTGCGTTTCAGGAAGCGGGTGAAGGCCTGCTCCATCTCGATCTGAACAGCCCGGTTTTTCGGATCCACATAGTCGAACAGCTTTTCGCCCGACTTGCGGGTGTCGGTAACAACCGAACTGTACAGGTATTCGCCGATGCGGGTAATCCGGTACTCCTGAGCGATACTGAGGCGGGCGTCGTACAGGCCGGCGTGTTCAAAATTGCTGCTTCCCGACCGGCGCAGCGATGCGTGCAGCTTATGCGAATCGATTAGCAGCAACAAGCCGAAATTGAAATCGTCGCGAACGCTGCCGATCTGATAGTCGATAACCGGGTGCGGGGTCCTTACATCATTTTTTACATCATAATAGTCGGAGTAGGTGATGCCGGAATCGGTCATCAGCGCTACATTCAGAAAGCGCTCTATTGCAAACTGCCCGAGCTCGATGCGGGTATCCTGGGTTAGCAGCAGGATGTGGCTGGTATTGGTGGCATCCGAAATCGTGCGGATTGTTTTGCTGCTGTTGGGAAAGTCGATCAGCAGATCACGGCATTTCGGGTGGCTGATACCGGAGGCCTCCCTGGTGAGCAGATAGATTGTTTCAATTTCGGGGTTCGACGCGAAATTTTCGATGGTTTTGTGCGTGTGTTCGTTGCCGTTCCAGGGAATAAATGCTGTAATAGTTTTTTTTGACATGATCGGTATATCGTTTTATGGCTGTTCAAGCCGGGTATCAGCAACCGCAATTGCCTGATAGCGGCCTTACAGCTGTTTAAATTAAATAACAGGTAAATTATTTTTTGCCCGCTGCATGTTCAGTATTGTTTCAGCGGGCCACAGGTAATTCTTTCAACCCGAAACATACAAAAAAAGGGCTTCATCATGAAGTGAAGCGTTGAGAAATTGCTCATTTCCTGCCACCGCATGCCTCCGCCTGCATTGTGTTTGTAGTCCATTCCAGGCGGGAATCAGCCAGGCATCGGTGCGGTTGGATGTGATTATTAATTCATGATCTGCCGGTATGCCCGCGTTTTCGACCGATTCCGGTTAAAGAAAACATCCGAATTATATATCTTAATGCACTGCATACCAATAAGCGTACATCCGAAACCATTAACAACGATTATGAACAGACTGTTACTCACCCTGATTATTTTGATGATGATAAGCGGAACGGCCTGCACCCAGGCACAAAGCACTGATAACAACGGGCCAAAAGCAAAGGTGCTGACCGGCCTTGATGTGATAGAACGCGATGGATTTTCCATACTTGAAGGAAAACGGGTTGGCGTAGTCACAAACGCGACCGGCGTAAATTCCGTTTTACGCTCGATTGTGGACATTTTTTACGAGGCAGAGAATTTTGAGCTGGTCGCACTGTACGGGCCTGAACACGGGGTCCGCGGCGACTATCCGGCCGGCGAGTATGTGCAATTCTATACCGACGAGCGCACCGGCCTGCCGGTATACTCCCTCTATGGTACAACCCGCAAACCGACTCCCGACATGCTCGAAGGGGTTGATGTGCTGGTATTCGACATCCAGGACATCGGGACCCGTTCCTACACCTACATCAGCACGATGGGGCTGGTAATGGAAGCGGCCGGCGAGAACGGTGTTGAGGTGGTGGTACTCGACCGCCCAAACCCGTTGGGTGGCAACAAGATCGAGGGCAACCTGGCCGAGGATGGGTACATTTCGTTCGTAAGCCAGTTTCACATCCCCTATGTACACGGGCTTACTGTTGCCGAACTGGCACAGATGCTGAATGCCGAAGGGATGCTCACCGGGGGCGTGACCTGCGACCTGACGGTAGTGCCCATGGAAAACTGGACCCGCGATATGACGTTTGAAGACACAGGCCTGATCTGGGTGCCCACGTCGCCCCACATCCCGCACCGCGACTCGCCCATCTATTATGTGGTATCGGGCATACTCGGCGAGCTTCAGGTGATTTCGGAGGGTGTAGGCTATACCACGCCTTTCCAGGTGTTCGGAGCCGAATGGATCGACTCCGACGAGGTGGCGGCCCGCATGAACGCGCTGGAGCTTCCGGGCGTGATCTTCCGGCCGGTAACCTGGCGGCCCTTCTACGGCCGCGACCAGGGCAAAAACCTGCATGGCGTACAGATACACATCAGCGACTACGAGGAGTTGAACCTGATGAGCCTGCAGTTCTGGTTCATGCAGATAAACAATGAGCTCTATCCCGATAAAAACCCGCTAAAGATGGCTACGGCCGCACGGCTCCGTATGTTCGACCGCGTTGCGGGGTCCGGCGAGGTGAGGCGGCTATTCCTGGAGCGCATGCGCTATGAGGATGTTGAGGCGTACCTTAACAAAGATATCGACAGTTTCCGGGAACTTTCCCGCAAATATTATCTCTATAACTGATATACATTTACATCTGGTACATCTGGCGATCAGCTGTTCGAAGCCGGGATCAGATTTGAAGTCAGCTTCAGAACAAAGAATTGTGTGATGCCGGCAATGATCAGCCAGGCGGCGCTGATCTGATTAAAATGTTCTGCCATTTTGCTTTTGCCATTTTGCCCGTTTTGCGGTGGCACCCTGCTACATTTATAAATCATCTACAAACCAAGGAGCTCTTGTTCAAATATATTTTCTCAGCCATTTTGCTCGTAGTGGTTCCGGCGACGTTATGCCAGGCACTTCAACAGAGCGATCACTATGTGAACATCACGCTGCCGGTAGCCGATACGGTGTATACCGATGGTGCCGTGCACCGTGTTGCCGGCAATACCAGGCCGGGATCGGTGGTAACGGTGGGCGGGGTTCAGGCCAGGGTGTATCCAAACGGTGCGTTTACGGGAATGCTGAATATTCCATACGGTTTCAGCAACCATGAGATTATGTCGGTATCTGCAGGCAGGGATACGCTTTCTACTCACCTGTTTTTTTTCAGGCCCGATCCACCGGCTGAACTCCCGGAACTTCCGGTTGCGATTGCCAAACTCACCATTTCGCCGGCGGCTGACCTCTGGCTGCAGCCGGGCGAGGAGGTGGAAGTCCGTTTTCAGGGCAGCCCCGGTCATGAGGCCACGTTCGACATTCCCGGGGTGGTGGTAAACGCGCCGATGCGGGAACTGGATCCCTCCGAAACCGGAGGCCTGCGGGGCATCTACAGGGGCAGCTATATTATCAGAGATATGGACCGGGCTAACGATCAGACAATTCAGGTGCGCCTGCGCAGAACGTTTTACAGCTACGACCGGGCCGAGGCCGCGGGACGGATAACAGTGATGCGGTCTGAAGAGCCGAAATTTGTGATCACCCGGGGGTTTCGCCCGTTCCTGAGCGCAGGCACCGGTACCGACCGACTCGGCGGGGCACGTCTGGGCTATATTGATGAGGGGATACTACTGAGGGTAACCGGCAAGCAGGGAAACCTGTACCGCGTGCAGCTTGCCTCAAATACCACCGCCTGGCTGGGCGATCAGTTTGCTGAGGCGGCAGAAACCGATGGATTGCCCCCTGCAATGCTCACCGGTTCGGCCAGCGTGAACCGCAACGGCCGCAAGGATGTGATAACTATTGCACTCAGCCGCCGGCTGCCATTCCTGAGCCGGCAGGTGAACAATCCCAATCTGATCGAGCTCGACATTTTCGGGGTGGCCTCAAACACCAACTGGATTACCCACCACCTCGCCGCTGAGGGTATTGAAAGCGTGGACTGGAAACAGATCGACCACGATCATGTGCGGTTTTTCATCCGTCTTACCGGCAAGCACCACTGGGGCTACAGCATCCGATATACCGCAGCGTCGAACCTGGAAATACGAGTGAACCGCGCACCGGAAATTGCCGACAGGAGAAATCCGCTAAGGGGCCTCCGGATTCTGGTCGATGCGGGCCATGGTGGCAGCAACGAGGGTGCAATGGGTGCAATGGGCGTACAGGAGAAAGTACCGGCCCTTGATATCTCACTAAGGCTGCAGGAAGCGCTCATCCGCAAGGGTGCGGAAGTGATCATGACGCGTACGGATGACAGCTTTGTGAGCATGGTGCAGCGCCAGCGCGTGGCCCTTGAGACCGATCCCCATATACTGCTGAGTGTACACCTGAATTCCGTGGGTTACGGATCCAATCCCGAGCGTGTAAAGGGAACCAGCACCTACTACCGCCATGTGGGCAACAAGCCCCTGGCCGACCTGCTCTACAAAAAGATGATGGAAACCGGGCTTGGTCAATTTGGCGTAATAGGAGGGTTCAATTTTACACTCAACCAGTTCACCGAATTCCCGAACGTACTGCTCGAAACCGGTTTCATCTCCAACCCTGAAGATGAGATGAAACTGCTCGACCCGGCGTTTCAGCAGCGCCTTGTCGGCAAAATCGTTGAGGGTCTTGAGGAGTATGTGAGGGAGTGATTGCGGTTTTCAGGGGCAGGTGTTTACCAGTTTCTCACCCTTTGCTGCCGGTGTATGCATCAACCGCCTTGCGTACGCTTCCGTGATCGAGCAGCAGTTTTTTTCCCTCGGCATAATCAACGCCTGTGGCCTCCATCACCATTTTGGTACCACGGTCCACCAGCTTTTCGTTCGAGAGCTGCATATCGACCATCTTGTTGTCTTTCACGCGGCCGAGCTTGACCATTACGCTGGTGCTGATCATATTCAGTACCAGTTTCTGGGCGGTGCCGGCCTTCATGCGGGTACTGCCGGTCACGAACTCCGGACCAACAGGCACCTCAATAGGATAGTCGGCCTCGGCTGATACAGGGGCATCGATGTTACAGGTGATGCTCCCGGTCACGATGCCGTTTTCGCGGCAGCGCTTTAACCCGCCGACCACATAGGGTGTGGTACCCGAGGCGGCGATGCCGATCACAACATCCGCCGGATTCACATCATGCTCTTTCAGGTCGTTCCAGCCCATTTCGGGATCATCCTCGGCAAATTCGACAGCCTTCCGCATCGCTTTGTCACCTCCGGCCATCAGCCCGATCACCAGTCCATGGGGCACGCCGTACGTTGGCGGACATTCCGACGCGTCCACAATACCCAGCCGTCCGCTGGTCCCGGCACCGATATAGAACAGCCGGCCGCCGCTGAGCATACGGTCAACAATGATATCGACCAGGGGTTCAATCGATGGTATGGCTTTTTCGATGGAATAGGGTACGGTTTTATCTTCCGCATTGATGTTGGTAAGAAGCTCTTTTGTCGACATTTTGTCGAGGTGGCGGTAGTTGGAGGGTTGTTCGGTTATTTTTTGCATGGCGGTTCGCAGGGTGTAGGGTGTAGGATGTAGGATGTAGGGTGTATGTTGATTATGAAGGGTGCCAATAACGTCATCCAGAGCGCGTCCTTCGCCATGCTCAGGACTGCGCTCTGGGTGACGTTGATTGGTTTGGTTCTGGGTGATGTTGGTTGGTTTGGCGGTGGTAGAGTATAAGGTTTTGCATCGGGTTTTTGATAATGAGTCCGGGCTGGAGTCCTTTATCGAGGAGAATGGATCGCAGCAGGTCGGAGTGAAAATAGGCCACGGAGCCGACAAATCCGACCTGGATATGTTTCGCGCCATCGTATTTGAGGATGTGGCGTTCGACGGCCTCGGTGAACCCCGCCCGCATGATCGATTTGATATAGGGGTGCGAGGCGTGTTCGCCGGCGAATCGGGCAAAACCGGCCACATAGCGGTTTGGATGCTCCTTTTTGTAGACGTTTTCGAGGATGGTACTCCGGTTCATGTCGTACTTCTTTTCCATCTCCGATTTCAGGTCGCCGGGCATCTCACGGTAGAAATAGCCCTGCAGCAGCTTCCGGCCGAAATAGCCCGCGCTGCCCTCATCCCCCAGGATAAAACCGAGCACAGGCACATTGTCGATAATCTTTTCGCCGTCGTAAAGGCAGGTGTTGGCTCCGGTACCGAGGATGCCGGCGATACCGCGTTTATGTCCGCATACCGCCCTTACTGCTCCAAGTACGTCGCTCTGTACCTCAACCAGCGCGGCACCGAACACTTTTTTCAGGACACCGCCAAGCATTACCGAGCGGTCATCGCCGGTGCAACCGGCACCGTAGAAATGGATTTCAGGCACGGAATCGGTCCCGATCTCCGGGATCAGCTTTTCGCGGAGTATGGCTTCGATGCTCTCCGGCGTATGATAATAGGGGTTGAGGCCGTCGGTAAAGCAGGATGTTTTCTCTCCGCCTGTTGTTACCAGGCACCATTCAGTTTTGGTCGACCCGCTGTCGGCGACAAGCATGGATCCCGTGTTGCTGCTCATGATTTAGTGGTTGGATGTTCTCTGATGTCTTGTGTCTTGTGTCTTGCGTCTTGTGTTATTTTAGAATTTAATTGAAATCGAATTTTTTTTCACCCTTGCCGGGGGCTTTTTAAAAAGCCCCCACGTGCTTCGACTACACCCTTCGCCAAGCGAAGGGTTGCGCTCAGCATGACGTTGTCTAATGTCTTGCGTCTTGTGTCTTGTGTCTCATGTCTTGCGTCTTGCGTCTTGTATCTCCAAATAACCGATTTTGAATATACGGGTTGGCAAATTAAGGGTGAACCGAAATCGATGAACTCCCCGCAGTATTCCCGGAATTGCGGGATATTCGTTTGAATCATCTGTTAAATGTTCTCGTAGAAATCGGGAGATATGGTTACTTTGAAACAATTTGTTGAATCATACTCCGGTATGTGCTGCTAACTGTCTCCGGACGGATTCCGTCTATTACCGCATCATCTGATCATTCCCATCGGGTACAGACTGTTTAACATTCCCCATCAGACCAACTGAAAAAATCAATATTATGAATCATTTGCATAAATTCCTGCCGGCGGCAATGCTGGCGCTTTTATTACTGATGCCTGCGCTGGCATCGGCCCAACAGGAAGAAGCCCGCGTACTGCGCTTTCCGGCCATCCATGGTAATACCATTGCCTTCAGCTATGCCGGCAATCTCTATACGGTGCCGTCGAACGGTGGCGTGGCCCGGCGCATCACATCCCATGAAGGCTATGAAACGTTTCCGCGGTTTTCGCCCGATGGAGCCTATATCGCGTTTACCGGCCAGTATGACGGCAACACCGAGGTGTACCGCATCCCATCGATGGGCGGAACACCCGAGCGCCTCACCTATACGCCTACCCTCGCCCGCGACGATATCGGCGACCGTATGGGGCCGAATAATGTGGTGATGGGCTGGACCCCCGATGGTAAGTACGTCCTTTTCCGCTCACGCATGAGGGAGCACAATTCGTTCAAGGGCCATCTGTACCTTGCCAGCCTCGACGCCGGCCTGGTCGAGCAGCTGCCCCTGCCCCGCGGAGGGTTTTCATCCTATTCGCCGGATGGCAAAAAACTGGCCTATAACCGCATCTACCGCGAATTCCGCACCTGGAAACGATACCGCGGCGGTATGGCCGATGACATTTCCGTGTATGATTTTGAGACCAAAGAGACGATCAATATCACTGATAATGACGCGCAGGATATCATCCCCATGTGGCACGGCAACCGCATCTATTTTCTGTCGGACCGTGACGAGAACAAAAGGATGAACCTGTATGTGTACGATTTCGACAGCGGCGAAACCCGTCAGCTGACCCGCTTTGAGGAGTTCGACATCAAGTTCCCGTCGATTGGCCGCGATAATATCGTTTTTGAATACGGCGGATTTATCTACCGGTTCAACATTGCCACTGAGGAATACCGCAAGGTGCCCGTATTTGTTCATGACGACGCGCTGGCCAGCCGCGGGGGCCTGATTCAGGTACATGACCAGGTGAGCTCTGCATCCCCGTCGCCCGACGCGAACCGTGTGGTTTTCGGAGCCCGGGGCGAGGTGTTCACGGTTCCGGTCAAAAGCGGAATCACCCGGAACCTTACCAATACTTCGGGCGTGCATGAGCGGAACGCGAAATGGTCGCCCGACGGTAAAATGATTGCCTGGATTTCGGATGCATCCGGCGAAAACGAGATATGGGTGGCCGGTCAGGACGGGACCACGCCGGCCAGGCAGCTCACCGATGGCGCCGATACATACTTCATAAGCCTTGAGTGGTCGCCCGACAGCAAGAAAATCCTCTTTTCCGATAAAATGCAGCGCCTCCGCTATGTGGATGTGGAATCGGGTCGCCTTACCGAAGTGATGCAGGCCGAAGCCGGGGAGATCGTCTCTTACAACTGGTCGCCCGACAGCCGCTGGATCGCCTATGTGAAACCGGAAGTGGAAAGCATGGCGAAAATCTATCTGTACAACCTGGCGTCCCGGGAAACCTCGGAGGTAACCGATGGATGGTACGCGTCGGCCAACCCGGTGTTCAGCCGCGACGGAAACTACCTGTTTTTCACATCCAACAGGGATTTCAGCCCGACATACAGCTGGACCGAGTGGAACCACGTGTACCAGGATATGGCTCGAGTCTATTTCGTGACCCTGCGTAAGGATGTACCCTCGCCGTTCGGATACAGGAATGATGAGGTTTCAATGGATGACAACGGGAAGAATGATAAAGCTGAATCATCGGCCGTTGAGGTGAAAATCGATACCGACGGGCTGCCCCAGCGCATCGTGGCCCTGCCGATACAGTCATCAAGCTATTTCAACATCAGCCATGTTGGCAATCATGTGTACTATATGCGGAACGGAAGCCGCGATGAACGCTCCCGGTTATTGTTTTATGATCTGAAGGAGCAGAAGGAGACTGATCTGGGCGCAGTGAACAGCTACATGATAACCGCCGACGGCAAGAAGATGCTGGTTAGCCAGAACCGGCAGTGGGCCATGATCAACCTGCCGACCACACCGCTGAACATAACCGAACACATCGATCTGAGCGGAATGCGCATGGAACTTGATCGCCGGGCCGAGTGGATGCAGATTTTCGAGGAGAGCTGGCGGCAGATGCGCGATTACCACTACGCTCCGAATATGCACGGTGTAGACTGGGAGGCTGTACGCGAAACCTACCGTCCGCTGGCCGAAAGTGTTCGCCACCGGCACGATCTCACCTACGTTATCGGCGAGATGATCGGCGAGCTGAATACCGGCCACGCCTATGTGGGCGGCGGCGATGTACCCACACCCGACCGGGTGCAGATGGGCATGCTTGGCGCTCAGCTGAGCCGCGATGAAAATACGCGGAATTACCGGATCGACCGGATACTACAGGGCCAGAACTGGGTTTCCTCACGGCGGTCGCCGCTCACCGAAGTCGGCGTGGATGTGAACGAGGGCGACTATATTGTGGCAGTGAACGACCGCCCCGTGAGCGAGATGCGGAATATCTACCAGTCGCTGATGGGCCTGGCCGACAAAACGGTGAAACTGCACGTGAACAGCCGTCCGTCGATGACCGGTGCGCGTGAGGTACTCGTGAAGCCGATCGCCGACGAGGCACAGCTCTACTACTACAACTGGGTGCAGGACAATATCCGCAAGGTTTCGGAAGCCACCGACGGCCGTGTCGGCTACATCCATATTCCCGATATGGGCCCGGCGGGACTGAATGAATTTATTCAGCATTTCTACCCGCAGATCCGCAAGGAGGCGCTCATTATTGATGTACGAGGCAACGGAGGCGGGAATGTGTCGCCCATGATCATCGAGCGGCTTCGCCGGGAGATGGCGATGGTTGGCAAAGCCCGGAACGCGGCGCCCACGGTGAACCCGGCCGGAACCATGATCGGCCCTCTGGTAACCCTGCTTGACGAATTTTCGGCCTCCGACGGCGACATCTTCCCCTACCGGTTCCGCAAGCACGATCTGGGCCTGCTCATCGGCAAGCGCAGCTGGGGCGGTGTGATCGGCATCCGCGGATCGCTGCCTATAGTAGATGGCGGTTACCTGAACAGGCCTGAATTCGGGCTTTATGATATTGAGGGCAAAGAGTGGATCATTGAAGGCTATGGCATCGACCCCGATATCGAAGTCGACAATGACCCGGCCAGGGAGTGGGCCGGCGAAGACCAGCAGCTGAACCGGGGTATCGGGGAGATTCTGAAAAAACTCGAAGAAAAGCCGGTCGGGCTGCCTGAACCGCCGCCGTATCCGGTGAGGAATTAGAAGGTAATATTGTGAGTAATTGCTACACTTCAGGATGACCTAATGAATAGTATTAGGTCATCCTGATTTTATCCACTCGGCCAACTATTTCCTTTTTGGAGTTTCTGATATTGACTCAGGCTATATGTCAAATCCATGGTAAAACCTGAGAAACCATTTTATAGTTTGAAGTCAGCACATCGTGAATTAATAACAAATTACCAGCCTTTATACGGTATTATTGAGTGTTCATGTCCAATTGTTACACCCAGATAACGATGAAGCAAAAATTGAGCGGCGTGTGATGCTTCTTTCTTTGATTGCGGAGTTGGACCGATGGTTAACCGCAGTATTTCATCATTGTATTTTGTCAAATTTGGATTTTTTTCGGTTACTAAAGGAAATTTGAAGTATGGTATTGCGTAACCAATTCCTTCCCGAAATTCAATCATGTATTCATCTTGTTCATTTTTTTTATTCTCGATCACAACGGACGAGATTAGGCGCCATTCTCGTTCTTCTTCAAATGCTTTATTTTTTATTATCCCGCCAATTTGGGCAAGGAATGATTGAAATTCCAATGCAATCTTAGTTTCAAATGTATCGAGATTTTTTTCGATGATTAAATAAGATCTGTTTTTGCGTTGGTTGCGGAATTCAAGTATAAATGAATCAATAACTTCTCTTATTATAGTTTCCTTCTCCGATTCATTGTAAATACATTTAATGAAATACCAGCCAGTTTCTGTGGCTAAGTTAGTAAGCTGACTTGATGGAATTCCCAGTGCATATCCACCCGTATGTGGGCTATATGCCCTCCACTGTGATAATGAATCAGGATCTTCAGAAAATGAACATACATAATGGCGACTAGCAGCAATGTGAATATTTTTCAACATTTTATTTAAAAGCTTTTTTTCTTTGCTGTACTCCTTTTGTTTGTACATTTTATTTAAAACCTTACTGGCAACATCTGACGCTTCTTCCAACTCTTTGAAATCATTTAGGAAGCGGATATTGGTTGCCCAAATATGCTTGGATTTTAAAATCCCGATTAACCCCCCTGGCGATGTGTAGTGATATACGTGGGTAGGAGGTGATTCTTTAATATGCGAATTAAGGGTGCTGGACCTATCCATTGCTCTTAATTAATCAATAGTAAGTGAAAAGTAAATTAAATGGCTTTAATAAATTATTTCTGATCCCTAACCGTAAACAGATTAATTTCAAGTGTTTATCGTTCGCAATACCTAAAGATAATGTTGAATTTTCTTAGACATCTCTTTTACCGCATCTTCAATTGTTGAGGCCACAACATCAACCAGGAGATTGTCTTCTACTTCTTGGGCGGGAAATATTCCAGGATGTACGTGGCGAATAAATAGTTGCTTCTTGGAATATTCAATTACTACAAAATTGCCAAGATCCATTATTCTTCTTTTATATCCTTCAATCTCGTTAGGTAGTTTTTCAATCTCTTTTTGAATTGACTCAATCTCACTCATGTTATCCTTGCGATATGTATAGTGAATGGTTATTGAATACAGTAAGTTATTAAAATTTAAACTGTAAATCGTACTTCATTTTGGATTTAATATGAGGGTTATTTGCATACCCCCATCAGTCGGCTTAACAAATTTACGAGCTATGTTAAAAGGCCGATAACGCACATATATCGTACAATACTAATCCGGACATTAGTGCGTTATAAAAAATATCGACATCAATACTCCGTGATTGTCGGTTGGATAACACCTGATGCCGCCGGTCTGCCCAGACCGGTGGCATGTTTTTTTTTTACCGAACATCACTTTGATTTAATAATCCGAATAACTCTTCGAAGTCGTTGCTGATTTTCATCCGGTATGTTGTTCAGTTTATTCCAGGTGCTCCGAATTTCTTCAAGTGCAATAAGCTTTTCTTCGGGTGTTCTTGATCTCCAGAACTCCATGTCATCATCGGTCTGCCGGGAGTCGTGAAGATCATATATTTTTATCCGGTTATTCATGTTAAAACGAAGTTTGTATACCGAAAATAGTAAGTATTCGGCGGTTTTAATAACATCGAAAGACTGTTGACACTTTTTCCTATTTTCAGGGCTATGCCCACAAAAAAGACATTATCCCCTAAAAAGGCGTTGCCCCGAAAAACCGCGCAGCAAAAAGAACGTGCCCTCTCGCTGCTGGCAAAGCTCTATGAGTACTATCCCAATCCGTACTGTGCGCTCCATTATACCAATCCGTTCGAGCTGCTGGTAGCCACCATTCTGAGCGCTCAGTGCACCGATGAGCGGGTGAATATGGTAACGGAAACCCTGTTCCGCGATTATCCCACCCCGCAGGCTTTCGCCGATGCCGATCTGCAGGAGCTCGAGGAGGCGGTCCGTTCGACCGGCTTCTACCGGAACAAGGCAAGGGCCATTAAAGAGACGGCGCAACGGGTCCTCTCCGAATTCAATGGCGAGGTGCCCCGCACGATGGATGAACTGCTCTCCCTGCGCGGAGCGGCCCGGAAAACCGCCAATGTGGTGCTGGGGAACGCGTTCGGGATCAATGTGGGCGTGGTGGTTGATACCCATGTAAGGCGGCTTTCAAACCGGTTCGGCCTTACAAAGCACGTGAGCAATACCGACAAGATAGAGCTGGACCTGATGGCCCTTTTCCCGCAGGAGGAGTGGACAAACCTGTCGCATCTGTTTATTATGCATGGAAGGGCCGCCTGCAAAGCCCGGTTCGCAAAAGCCCCCGACCATGAAATCTGTAAAACGTACGGTATTAAGTGTGAATGCCGGACCATGCGTGAAAACGGATCAACGGATCCCGGGAATGGTTAGATTACTGGAATAGTTAATGTATGAGACGAAGCTGCAACGAGATACCCGGCCCGCCCGTAGAACCCGGCTCGTTTATGGTGCCCGGAATATTTAACTGATTGATCAAAAATGGCAGATAATCTGTTCAATTCGGTAACCGACCCCGTGCCACCCGTCCGGCACGATATCGAACTTATTGCTATTGAGGATTCTGGCAAAGACTATATCTATCTGCACGACGGGATGGGCTATGCCACACCGAATATCGTACTGGAGCGCGATTTTGCCGGAATCCTGCACTTTTTCGATGGCAAAAGGAGTATCCGCGACATACTGGCAGAGCTGTCGAACGGCCGGCCGTCCGGCGATGAAGGCGATGCCACCGCCAACCACCTGCTCAATATCATCCGCTATCTGGATGAAAACGGGTTGCTGCATTCACCATTTTATCGTGACAAGAAGCGTGAAACAGAGGAATCTTTTGAGGCGGCGGATATCAGGATGCCGGTGTGTGCAGGTTCGACGTATCCTGAATCGCCGGAAGCCATATGCGCGATGTTTGATGAGGCATTCAACCGGATTCAGTCAATCCGTACCAATGATCCAGCCGGAAATCATCTTCGTGAGGATTTTAACGGCGACAATTATACCCCTGAGGATCATACCCGCAAGGATCATCAGCAGAAAACCGTCATAAAAGCCCTCTACGCCCCTCACATCGACATCCGTGTCGGGCTGGAAGTGTATGCCAGGGCGTTTGCGCCACTGAAAAACCTGAAGCCGAAGCGGGTGGTAATTCTGGCCACATCCCACTACTCGGGGATCTATTATCCGTATTACGATAACCTGCCCTTCATGATCAGCAAGAAGGATTTCCAGACCCCGTTCGGCATCCTGAAATGCGACCGGGCATTCTGCGACCAACTGGCCGGGCCGGGTGATGAGGCGGGGGTCACTCTCGGCGACCGATCGCACCGGATTGAACACAGTATTGAGCTGCACCTGTTGTTCCTTCAGTATCTTTGGGATCACGATTTCAGCATTGTGCCGGTACTTGTCGGCCCCCTCGAAGAGCTGATGTATATGAACGGAAGCTATCAGTCGGGGCAGGTTGAAAAATTTGCCACCAAGCTGCGATCGCTCATTGATAAAGACACCCTGGTGCTGATCAGCGGCGACCAGGCCCATGTGGGCAAAAAGTTCGGCGACCGTGTGCCGGCATCGGAGCTGTTTGAAGATGTGCGCGCCTTCGACCGGCAGTTCCTGGATCAGGCGGCCGCCGGATCGGCGGAGGGGATACTTGAGCAGATCAAGACCGTTTCGGATGAGTACCGCATATGCGGGTTTTCTCCGCTTTACACCTGGCTGAAAACGGCTGAAAACGCCAGGGGGCAGGTTACGGCCTACGATTTGTGGGATGAACGGGAACGTGAGAGCGCCGTGAGTTACGGGTCGGTTTTATTTACTGTCTGACTTCCGCCATTACAGGTTCAAGAACCCAATCTACTTTGGTAATTTTGTTGGCGGGGAAGCCGCTTTTTTTCGAATGCTCGTAAATCAGATCCTCATTGTCCGACAAATAAACACAGTGTGTTTTGTTGTCGCTGACATAGGAGTGTATCCACTGTATCTCTGGGCCTATTTCGCGCAACGCACGTACTGATTTTAGAGCAGCGGCCTGGCGGTCGCGCCCTTCAAGTGTATGAACTTCCGGTACGTTTCTTTCTATGATATAAACTGGCATAATCTTTATCCCCTGAAACTGGTTTCCTTATGATTTACTCAGATTGTGTTTCTGATTGTGAAATGCTT
>RECM01000033.1 GCA_007694035.1 Balneolaceae bacterium | reverse complement strand
GTGGTAATCGTTACCCGTCCGGAGGTCACTGCGAATCTCATCGACGAATGCATTCGCCTGGGCATCACACGGGTCTGGATACACAATATGATGGGGATTGTGAAAAACGGCAAACCGGGTTCGGCAAGCAGCGTAGATACCGCCGCCGTACAGAAAGGGCGTGAAGCCGGGCTCACGATTATCAGCGGCAGCTGCCCCATGCAGTTCGTACCACCGGTTGACATTTTCCACCGCTGCATACGCTGGGTATCCGGAATAACCGGCAAGCTTTGATCACTTACTTTCGATAATTTGTACCAGTGCCGTCACTACTAAACCGAAGGTACGCATAGTCAGTTACAATCCTTGCCGGCAATTCAGAGTGCCTGTAACCGGTACGTTTTCAGTGGTCCCCGAAACGGTAGCGAAGCCCGCTTCCGAAGGAGAGGAAAGAAAAATCGTAGTGGTCGAAGCTGGCGATTGACAGCCCCAGTTCAATAGTGAAAAACAGGGGCGGGAATGATTCATCATCCAGCAATTGCTGCAGGCTGAATTCCATGCCTACTCCGGCGCCAATTGCGGGTACCGTCTCGGTTTTCTTCGTCCGGTTGAAGCCTGAATCAAATGTATCGTACCGGTACATGAGAAGGCTCAGCCCGCCATAAGCATATATGTCGTAATTATGGTTTGTATTGAACCGGTACCAGCCTCTTGCCCCGATATTGGATATCACACCAAGAAATCCGAGGATCACTTCGCCGGTAATCGTTTCACTGAACTGCAACGTACCACTCAGACCGTAGGCCGGCCAGCTTGACGCAAACCCGACGCCGTACCGACCGCCCTGCATGCCCACAGTTGTGCCACCGGCTGCCAGATCGTCGTCTTCCATTTTAAGCGCGTATCCGAATCCGGACACATTGGCCGGAGCAAACACAACAGATGGAGCATAAAGCAGGGTACCCTCATCGCTGTCCTCATCGGTAAACGGCTGGGCGTTTACGGCCGATGATATGCCCGCAACCAGAAAAATTGCTGACATGGCCACCACTATCCGGTTCATTATCTGGCGGGTGCCGGTGGGCTTTCTTTTTTTGATCATGCCTGCACCAAACACCGGCACGCGATTGCATTCATTCATTTGCGACAATTGATTTTTCATGACAAAAGACGATTAAATTCACATTCCCGTTATATGCGCCTCTATAGTGTTTACAGGTATAGCATCTGTTTTATTGAATTTCAGCGCTCTTAAAAATAGTACGAAAACCCTGGCATCAACACAATACTGTTTTTAAACCCAATCTGCTCATACATTCAACTTACTATGACCGGATTACTGCTCACGGCTGATCCTGCCCGGTAAACACAGCAGCACGTTAAGGGAAGTTCCGGCACGTATCTTTACGGTTGGCTGAGTACCTTATCCGCAGAATGATTGTATATGCAAGGTGATTTTATAAAATCTGACAAGGATGTGCGATATTATCACCGGACAATACTGTGCAGATAAATTACACCCTGAATAAACCGCTGTCTGATCCGGACATCACAATCTAAGGAACTGCTATGACCGAGAACCCCTGTATCATCAGCAACACAAACTGGAAGACCGTACAGAATACAAACTATGAAATCGCCGTACTGCCCTGGGGTGCCACCGAAGTGCACAATTACCATCTGCCCTACGCCACCGATACCATTCAGTGCGACCATATAGCCGCCGATGCCGCCAGAATCGCCTGGGACGCGGGCGTACCTGTTGCCGTTCTGCCAACCATCCCCTTCGGTGTACAGACCGCCCATGCAGGTATTCCTTTCTGTATCAATATGAATCCATCCACACAGGCCATGGTTCTTGGTGATGTTGCCCGCAGCCTCGACACCCATGGCATCAGAAAACTGGTGATTCTGAACGGGCATGGCGGCAACAGCTTCCGGCAGATGATCAGGGAATTGCAGCCGCATGTCAGTATTTTTCTCTGCACAATCGACTGGTACAAGATGGTCGATCCGGGGCCCTTTTTCGATGAACCCGGCGACCACGCCGGCGAACTCGAGACCAGCGTTATGCTCCATTACGCCCCGCAGCTTGTCCGTCCGCTGTCTGAAGCGGGCGATGGCCGCGAGCACAAGTCCCGCATTGAAGCATTCCGGGAGGGATGGGCCTGGGCACCCCGGCAATGGTCAAAAATCTCTGACGATACGGGTGTCGGGAATCCGGCCAAGGCCACACCGGAAAAGGGAGAAGCGTTTGCCAGGGCGGTCGCAGAACGGGCCGGGAAATTTTTTATCGATCTGGCTGCAGCTGATCCTGAAAATCTCTACGAATAAACCTGAATATCTCAGCGATCTGATGTACCTTGTATTAAGAAAGTCGAACCAAAAAAACGACTGTTCAGATACCGGGTTCCAGGACCGGTGATCCACCTTTGCCGGATAACCGGAACCTATTTACCGATCAAACGGATCAACCGCGATGGTATACGAAGCCGAATTTATCTGCGCTTTTTGCGGCGAATTGAACACCACCACAGTGGATGCCACCGAGGATGCACATCAACAGTATGTGGAAGACTGCCAGGTTTGCTGCCGTCCCAATCTTCTTGATATCCAATTGAGTGAAGACCGCGAAAGCGTAACGGTAGATGCTTTGATGGATTGAAATGGGTACCTAATTACCGGCTCTTTCCCTTACGGCCTCCAACATCTCCTGCAGCTGCCGGGAGTCGTAGTATCTGCCCGCTGCAACAACACCTGCAATCTGATCTCCGAAATGGGTCACCTCGAGAGGGTTTTGCCTCAGTATTAGCAGATCGGCCCTGAATCCTTCTTTTACCATACCTGTTTCGTTTTCCTCGCCCAGGTAGCGCCCCACATTTACCGTTGCCGTTTTCAGTGCTTCAAATGGCGTAAGGCCGGCTTCAACAAGCAATGCGAGTTCCCTGTGTGCGGCAAATCCCGGCGGATTGAAGATCTGCGGAGCATCGGCACCGAGCAGCAGCCCGGCATTATGCCGGTGCAGCGCCAGCGTGAGCTGGTTCCGGAGATCCAGAAAACGGCGCGCCTGGTCCGGATCGTAATCATCCTGGCTGCGAAGCCGGTTTACATATCCTGCCCATCCGTCGATCATTTGAGCGGGCAGATATTCCATGCCCGGCCACTGCCGCATATCGTCGGGTGAATACCGGGGATCGAATACATTTACAAGCAGGGTGTTTGTCGGCACATTCCAGACCCCGGCTTCGGCGGTCAGCCTGGCGGCCTCATCAATCAGGGACTCATCGGCATGATTGGCCAGATCGTACCCGAAATAGATAATGCTGGGATCGGGCCGGTTGGCCGCATCCCCTGAAAGGAATTCCATGTAGCGGTCGAGGTGGTCGATGCTACCCTGACCCGCCTCCAGGCTGCGGATCAGACCCACTTCATAGCTGATGTGGCCCGAAAATTCAAGCCCATGGCTATGGGCCTCTTCTACCAGTACATTAAAATTATCGAGGGTGATGCCGGGATGAAGTTTAATCAGGTCAAATCCCGCCTCAGCCTGCTCCCTCACCATGCGCCGTACCGTTTCGTGATCGGTTGCCGAATTTGCGTTGAAAGAGGGTCCGGACGTGAAAATGCGCGGCCCCGGCAGATCTCCGTTGCTGGTTTTTTCGCGGAGGTCAAGGTGGGCCGGCTCCCCGAGCATACCGCGGATGGTGGTGATACCTTGTGCCAGGTACATCACCAGTACATCGTGCATGTACTGCTCACCCTGCCGAACCGAGGGAATGTGCGCGTGCATCTCGGCCAGACCCGGAATAACATAATAGTTGCCGGTTATCACCCTGGCGCCATCCGGTATTTGGGCTTCGCTGTCGGGGCCGGTCCATGCAATTTTGCCATCCCTGATGACGATCGTCTGCCCGGATTTCATCGCCTCCGACTCCATGGTGAGCAGATGTACGTTCCTGATAACAACCGGCGTACGGTCGGGAACATCCTGAGTGAGGGCGGCTGTTCCGGTTGTCGTGTTAACCAGCGGGCCGGCATAGCCCGGCGCTGTGAGAGGCAGTAAAATCAATACTGCCAGCAGTGCAAGTACAATGAATGGGATACCTGTTATCTGTTTCATGGTATTTCTGATCAGGATTTGTTGTTATTATTGTTCCTTCCAGCCGAGCAGACGCAGGGCATTCAGTACCACAGTGAGTGTGGAACCTTCATGCAGAAAAACCGCGATACCCATAGTTGCATATCCTAATAAAGCAGCCGGCACCAGAAATGCAATCATCCCAAGGCTGATAAAGATATTCTGTTTGATGATGCGGCGGGTCGCACGGCTCAACGCGATGGCTGTGGGCAGTTTGTTGATGTCGTCGGCCATCAGGGCCACATCCGCTGTTTCGAGGGCCACATCCGACCCGGCCGCTCCCATCGCGATCCCGACCGATGCCCCTGCAAGTGCCGGTGCATCGTTCACACCGTCGCCGATCATGGCAACATGCGTATAATCATCGACCATCGTTTTAAGGTATTCCAGTTTTTCGGCAGGCATCAAATCACCAACAGCCTCATCCATGCCGGTTTCCCGGGCAATGGCATCGGCAACCGTCTGATTATCTCCTGTAAGCATCACCAACCTGGATATACCCATTTCTCGCAGTTTCTGTATAGCCGACTGGCTTCCCGGCCGCGACACGTCCATAAGTCCTATAAGACCCAGGTATTCCCCGTTGTGTCGTACAACTACGGTAGTGCGTCCTTTTTCCATAAGTTCCCTGTCGGAGTTCATCAGGCTTTCCGGAATAGAATTGGCAAACAGACCCGCTTTCCCGATTTCCGTAACCTTGCCATCTACGATTGCTTTCAGGCCTTTGCCCTGTACATTTTCAGCCGATGTTCCTTCAGGCAGCTTCCCGGATCCCAGCCTGGCCACAGCATCCCTCACGATTGCACGTGCAATCGGATGGTCGCTGAGTTTTTCAGCAGCCACAGCG
>RECM01000111.1 GCA_007694035.1 Balneolaceae bacterium | reverse complement strand
GATCCCTAACTCAAAGCATACCAACTGCACCGTCGTTGTTACCTTCGAAATTGTGAATCCCCATTTACCGCCCGGTGTAGCGATCGAAAAATTCGATCATCCTCAGCAGCCTGTCTAACCGCTGCACTACATTGCCGCTGCGCGATAATTCATGGCTGGCACCGGGGTATCTCACAAATTCAACCGGTTTTTCAAGAATTTTAAGGCTTTTGAACATCATTTCACTCTGGCTCACGCCTGTGCGAAGGTCCACATCACCGTGCAGAATGAGCAGTGGGGTATCGATCTGGTCCACCCAGGTGTAGGGCGATTCCCTGTCAAGCACCGCCTTGACCTCCGCATCCCACGGATAGCCCTCGAAAAGGTCGGGAATGAGGCGCCATGCGTTGCCTTCGCCCATGAAGGTGGTCAGCTCATAAACGCCCCGCTGGGCGGCTGCGGCCCTGAAGCGGTGGTCATGCGCGACAATCCAGGCAACGAGATACCCTCCGTATGAACCTCCGGTTACCACCATCCTTTCAGGATCGGCCCAGGTTTCCGCTGCAGCCCGGTCGGCAGCGGCAAGCACGTCGTTCATCGGACCGAATCCCCAGTCATTGTGATTGCCATGCTGGAAATCGCGGCCGTACCCTCCCGATCCCCGAGGGTTGGCATATACAATACCATATCCCATGGCGGCAAACAACTGGAATTCGTGCCACATCGATGCTTCGCCGGGGCCCCACATGGCCGACGGCCCGCCGTGAATCTGCAGCAGCAGGGGATATGTGCTGCCCTCATCAAAAAGAGCGGGTTTCATGATCCAGTATTCAATTTCGAAACCGTCGGATGTGGTCAGGGTATGCTTTTCCGGGAAACTCAGCCTTTTTTCACCAAGCCAGCCGCTGTTATGGGATGTAATCCTCTCCGCACGGCTCATATCGTCGCGGGCAATGTATACCTCGAAGGGATTTGCCACTTCGGTAAGTACATATGCAAGTCGGTTTCCGCGGATGTCATAGTCGCGGATACCGGTTTCGTTTGAACTGAGCTGCCGGTGTTCGCCTGTCCGGATGTCGAAACGGAACAGAGGAAAGCCGCCGTTGGCCGGTGCCACCGCATAAATGTGGCGGCTGTTGGCAGACCATTTAATGTTGCCGGCCGAACGGTCGAAATTTCCGGCAATGAAGCGGTGCAATCCGTCGCGTGTATCAAGTATGCCGATCATGGTTTGGGCATAGCCGCGGTCGGTCTGGTCGGAGGCGAGAAAAGCCATATATCGGCCGTCGGGCGAGTAGATGGGATTGAACAGGCTGTAATCGGGTAGATCCAAAAGAACGGAAAGGCCTGTCTCGTCGTGACCGCTCGCGAAAAGCTTGCTCCTTGTTACCCGGTCGGGATGAAGGGTATCATCGGCCGGGCCCTGAAAAACGATTCTCATTCCATCGGGCGACCAGCTGCCTGCTGAATAGGACTGGTATCCCCGTGTAACAGCGGCTGGTTTGCCATTCCCGTCTGCCGGAACAGTAAGCAGGTGGCTGAACGTAATTTCGGGCTGCAATCCCGTTTCGGACAAAAAATTGAGGCGGTTGATAATGCGTGGATTCTGCCGGTCCTCGTTTTTCCGGAGCCAGGCCCGGATTTGTGAAAGGTCTCCGTCCGGATCGGCTTTTACATCGCCTGGTTCGAAACGCGTTCCAAGTACCGGCTTTTCGTAATCCCAGGCGTGGACTTCTGACGATAGCAGTTCATCACCGGCAATCTGTTGATAGTTGACTGTAGTCGAGAACAGGATGTGCCTGCCATCGGGCGACCAGACCGGTGAACCTGCACCGTATTCATAGTCGGTTAGCTGCCGGGCTTCACCTCCAGTTAGGGACAGCAGGAAAATCTGTGGTTTTCCACTTACGGCTCTTGTGAATGCTACAGTCTTTCCGTCCGGACTCCAGGCCGGCTGTGTGGCATTCTCTTTTCCGTAGGTCAGTTGCCTTGGCTCCGAAGTACCTTCTGCTGCAACAAGAAACAGCTGTGTGTCATATCTGTATTCCCCTTTGTTTTCTTCGTCATCTATCATACGTTGGAGGGTGTAGATTATATACTTGCCGTCGGGTGACAATCCGACCGATCCTGGTTGCCTGATCTGCAGCAGATCTGTTGCAGTGACCGGCAGGTTACCGGTTTGCGCCGGCAGGGTAGATGCGAAGCAAAAAAGGATCAGGGTGATGATACAGATTCGATAATTCATTGCTGGCCGATTATTGATTGTTCCTGATTAGGTGCGAACTGACTAAGGCAGAGAAAAACATCGGTAAATACGGTAATATTATATCCGGATCAAATGTTGCTTCTTATTGAAACTCAGGTGTTTTCAGAACTGTCTGGCCTGCTGAGATCGGCCTCTGTAGCTCCCCATCCGCCACCTGATTCCGAACACAGCTTGTAATGTTCAACCCGGGGATGTTTCTCCAGAATCGAATGAACGAGCCTGCGCAGCGTTCCTGTTCCCTTGCCGTGTATAATCCTGATCTTGAAGATGTTTCTGGCAAGGCATTCATCGATATAGTCGGGAATAAGGTGCTTCACCTCCGCCGGCCGGAAGAGATGAAGATCAAGTGTGCCATCGATAGGTAGTTCCACTGGTTCCATATGATGTGAAATTACCTGAAGAGCAAGTCATTTAAAAGCTGTGCGACAGTGTTTTTGCGAATGGAAAGGGCGGGTTTATTAATGGAAATTTATATCTGCGGAAAAATCCGCAATACGAACTTCATTAGTTGGGTTACGGACATAATTATCAGAGAATTAAAACCGGATTATTAACTGGTTTATTTTTTTGCGGGTATGGGAATATGGAAATCAATAAAAAGCGAGGCTGTACATTAAGAGGCTGTATATTAATCGGAGTGATTTTTTAATGAAAACGACTTAATTTAATTGAGAAATTATAATAGACTTATTATATTTGATCAATATCATTATTTATCATCTACGTGATTTATCCTGTACGTAAAAATTAGTTTTAATCGACAATGTTTGATTTAAATCGTATTAAAGGCCCGGTTCTGATACTGCCTATCTTATTACTCCTCTTCACACTGCTAACAACGAACCGGGCCTTTTCTCAATCTGACCGTGCACCGGTCATTACCATGGGCGATGATGTAAGATTCCGCCTGGGAGGAACCTTGCAGCCCCGGTTTACCTATGACCAGTTTGGCGGACTGGATAATGACGGAAATGAAGTCAGTGCCGCCGCTTTCGGCATGCGACGTGTCCGCCTTCGTTTATCCGGGCAAATCGGAAACGATATTGTGATCTTTATCCAGATGGAGGGTTCCGGTACAAGTACCCAGTTACTGGATATCAGGGTCGCTTACCGGCTTTACAACGACTGGTTTATCAGGGCAGGACGTTTTGTTGGCGCACAGCCCCGCGTTTTCGCCCTTACCACGCACAGCAACCTTGACGGGATCGAACGTCCTGCTATCGGTGAGGTATGGGCCCGTGGCACGCTTGGTGCCGACGGCCGCGACTATGGCGTTGAACTGTACTATAAAACATCGGATGCAGAAGTACGCCTGTTTGCACACAATGGCGCGAATAACGACAATTTCCGCCCGAATACGGGAGGTAACAGGCCGACTGACAACAGAGGCTTTAATCCGGCCTTGTCTGCTTACGCTTCATATAACCCCTCATTCCTTGATGGGCTTGAAGTAGGTGTTTTCGGGGGCTACAACCCGTCGGAAAACAACAATACGGCCTATGCCTCATCGTTTGAAGGCCGCAAATATTCAAACTATTCAGGTCATATCTACTGGGGTGCAGATCCCGGTTCACAGCCTGTAAGGATCAAAGCCGACTATGTAGGCATCCGGTACAAATCGTTTATGATGCCCGGAACGGATGGTACCTTCCCTCAGCCATTCCAGCAAACAATATCAGGCGCTTCGCTGTTTGCATCGGTCATGCCTTCGAAAGCCGTTGAAGCCTTCACAAGAGTTGAATACATCGATTTTGGTCATATGGATGACTCTTACGATACCTTCCTTACCTTCGGAGCCACATACAGTATGAGCGCGGCAAGAGGTAAAGCATTCGGTAACGCCAGATTAACCCTGGCCTGGTCTGGTCGCTATTACAACGAATCCCCGTATCAGCCCCGTAACACCATTACCCTGCAGTCACAATTCTTCTTCTGACCCTGAACGTCACCTGAGCATGGCCTGATCGCAATCCTGAGCATGGCCTGATCGCAGTCCTGATCGCAGTCCTGAGCGCAGCGCAGCGGAGACGAAGGGCGGAGACGAAGGGCGGTGACGAAGGACACACCCCCCGCTGCATCACCCGGAGCACTATCCCGGCTCCGTCATCCTGAGTGCAATCCCCGCCCCGTCATCCAGAGCGCAATCCCGGCTTGCCGGGATGAAGTCGAAGTATGACGTTATGGGTCGCCACTTCCCTATTCCCTATTCCCTATTCTATTGTTCTATTGTTCTAATGTTCTAATGTTCTATTGTTCCCTAGTTCCCAAGCTCCCCCGTCTCTTTATCCTCATTTTTTTATATATTTGTGAAGAAGAGGGTTCTTAAAAGCGTCAATATGCCGCATGTCGGGAACAGCCGGAACCGGATTTATGTTGTTCCCATCTCATTGCAATATTCACACGAAACGATAGACTTTGATTTACGTAACCCGTAAGACTCATTTTAATGCCGCCCATCGTCTGCATAACCCGGATAAGCCGGATGAGTGGAACGAAAAGGTTTTTGGGAAATGCAATCATCCAAACTGGCATGGCCACAATTATGTGCTGGAGGTAACCGTTGCAGGAGAGCCCGACCCGGATACCGGCTATGTGGTGGATCTTGGTTCGCTGAAAAAGGTTATCGAAGATCGTGTGATCAACAAATGCGATCACCGGAACCTCAACCTTGATGTGGATTTCCTTGCAGGAATCATTCCAACATCTGAAAACCTGGTTCGGGCATTTTTTCTGGAATTGAAAAATGAAGTAGAAAAAATTTCATCGGCGGGATCGAAACTCCACTCAGTGCGGTTATATGAGACCGAACGCAATGTCGCTGAGTACAGACCGTGACGGGTCTTACTCTCACAATTATAATACGACATACTAATACAGACCTTGAACATGATCACAACCAATTTGAAAAGAGTTTACGACCCGACTTTTGTCGTAACACCCGAATACAAGCAATCACTGCCGGATCTGCAGAACGGTCCCGCTTCACTTATTGAAGGAGCCAATGTGCCCATTCAGCAGGTGGGCATCTCCAACTTCAAACTTCCCCTCGTTTTCCCGACAAGAGACGGCAAAAACATTACCCTTGAAACCTCAGTCGACGGATACGTGAGCCTTGATGCGAACCAGAAGGGCATCAACATGAGCCGCATTATGAGGAGTTTCTACAAGTTCAAGGATGAAATCTTTCATCAGGATGTTCTGGAATATGTGCTGAGAATGTACAAGGATGACCTGGGCAGCAAATCAAGCTACCTGCATCTCACGTTCAATTACCCCATGCTGTTAAAAAGCCTGCGTTCAGACATGGAGGGCTATCAGTATTACGCTGCCGGCCTCGAAGCCAGCATGGACGAAAAAGGTGTAATGCGCCGCTTTATGCACCTCGAGTTTATTTACAGCAGTGCGTGCCCCTGTTCATTCGAACTGGCCGAGCACGCCCGGGAGACACGCGATGTTGCCGCCATACCACACAGTCAACGCAGCGTAGCCTACCTCACAGTAGAGCTGAATGACGCCATGTATGTTGAAGATATTGTTGATCTTTGCCGTGAAGCACTGGTTACGGAAACCCAGGTTATGGTGAAACGCGAAGATGAACAGGCATTTGCCGAGCTGAACGGTGCCCATCAGAAATTTGTGGAAGATGCTGCAAGGCTGATGTACCAGGTGCTCGACCGCCATCCCAACGTGAAGGATTTCGTTGTACGGTGTGTGCATATGGAAAGCCTGCACAGCCATGACGCGGTGAGCCGTATTGCAAAAGGACTGCCCTGTGGGCTTCGGTAATGCTTTGGACAATTATTCGGTAAGATGGTACGTGCCTTCTGGCAGAAGTGTGTTGTATATCTGTTTGCTCCGCCTATTGCGGTAAATAATTACCGCTTACGGGCAGGTTTGTTAGGTAGTGTAATGCTGAATGTACTGCCATTACCCGGTTCGCTTTCAACAGCAATGTTCCCACCGTGTATCTCCGTAAAGTCCTTGCATATCTGCAGGCCAAGTCCGCTACCCTTTTCACCGTTGGTGCCGTGGGAACACGGCTGGTAGTCAATCCGGAAGAGCTTTGCCCGTTCCTCTTCCCGTATGCCGATGCCGTTGTCCTTTACCTCTATTTGCACCGAGCCGGTGTTGAATTTTGCACCTACCGATATGTTGCCACCAGGTCGGGTAAATTTAATTCCGTTCGTAATAAGATTACGTAGTATTGTATGGAGCATATCACGATCAGCGAATACGGTAGTTCCTACCGGTACTTCGTTCAGCAATTCTATCTGTTTGCTGTGGGCGGAACCCGCAACCACCTGATACGTCTGGTCCAGCAGGGTCCGAAGGTCAACATCATCCGGAGTATGGTTCATCTGTTCTCTCTGGGTACGCGACCACTCCAAAAGATTTTCAACCAATGAATAGGTCGATACGGTATTATTATAGAGCAGCTGTATATACTCCTGCAGCTCAGATTCCGAGATATTATTGCTCTCTGTCAGAATCATCTCAAGCATGCCGATACTACCTGCAAAAGGGTTCCTCAGATCGTGGGCGAGTATGGAAAACAGCTTGTCTTTCTGGATATTGATATCGTTCAGTTTTCGGTTCAGCTGCCTTACCTGCTCCACTTTCTTTTTACGGTCGGTAATATCCAGTGAATAGCCAGTTGTTCCAATAATTTTGCCGTTATGGCTCCTCACCGGCGATTTATAGGTCTCAAACCAGACTTCCTTCGATCCTGAAGTCTTTTTTTCCTGCGTAATCAGGGTTTTACCTGTTTTAATCACTTTTTGATCTTCCCTGATGTACTTCCGTGCACGATTGCTTGGGTTGATGTCATGCTCGGTCTTGCCGGTCATCTCATCAACATTGCTGAAGTTGCAGGCATGTGCGAATTTCTTATTTACCAGAATGAACCTGCCAGCCAGGTCTTTCAGCCATATTAAGCCATTCTGATTTTCAATAACAGCCGACAGGTAAGCCTCGCGCTGCCGTATAACCTCCTCGGAATTTTTGCGTTCGGTGATGTCGCGGGAAATTCCGTAGGTACCGATCACTTTCCGGTCACGATTATACAATGGCATTTTCGTGGTTGAGGCCCAGGTTACACGCCCATCCGGCCAGACCTCTTTTTCTTCAATTCCGATTACGGGTTTTCCGGTTTTAATAATTTTCTGTTCATCCTGCAGGGTTTTATCGGCATAATTACTGTTAAAGAAATCAACGTCCGATTTCCCCATCATGTCACTCGTACGGTCAAATCCAAAACGGTTGGCAGTGGCTTTGTTTATCCTGATGAAACGGCTGTTCAGGTCCTTGAAATAGATCTGGTCGGGAATCGTCTCCATCAGCGAATTCATCATGTCGCGTTCATAGGCGAGCTGACATTCCGCCTCCTTCTGATCGTTAATGTCACGGATATGTCCGTACCATACGATACTGCCATCACTTCCCCGCTGCGGCGTTGATTCAGCCTGGATCCAGATCCAGTTCTCTTCATGGTTTTTGATACGGAATTCACCAGACCACTTGCACATAGTCTGAGCTGAACTGCGCATGGTAGTAAAAATCGTCTGAATATCGTCGGAATGTATCCTGTTCAGCACCTGGTTGAAGTCAGATTTAATAACATCGGCCCGCACACCGGAAAGTTCTTCAATACTGTCACTTATGTAGGGAAGATGATATGATCCGTCCGGAGATAGAGTGAAGGTGTAGATTGCACCGGGTATGTTTTTGGTAATGTGATGCAACCGTTCGTTGTTTTTAATCCGCTCGCTAATGTTTCGTATCACCAGTAGCACTTCGTCGTGATCGCTTTTTACAACCCGGGCCTCATAGTTTCTCAGAGTGCCATTTATGGGCAGTTCATATTCAAATACCACCCTTTTTCCGCTACTGAAAACCTCTTCTAAATGTTCCAGGCAACGTGTGGCGACCGCATCTGGCATTACATCACGTAAATGTTTACCCGGCAGTGTATCCGGAGGGGCCAGTAAATCGGTATGGTCTGCGGCATGCACATCCAGGAATATTCCGTCGCGCGATACCCGGAATATCAGATCGGGCAGAGCACCAAGCAGTGCCTTATTCCGGTTTTCACTCTTTTTTAGTCTGCGTTCATTACGAATTCTGTTTTCAGTTGTGGCCAGAAGATCGGCAAACAGCCTCAGTATCTGTATCTCGTTATCGTCCCACTTCCTGTAAGAGTGCACGGAATCCAGGCCCACAAAACCAAAGCATTCTGAATCGTACATCATTGGAATTGTAATGATCGATTTTATGCCCTGATCCTCAAGCAGTTTTCTCAGCTTATTATTCGCTGGCAGATCCCCCACAGACTGCAGGTAGACGTTTTTGCCAACGAGGTGCTGGTCGACCAGTTCTGCCAGATAATCCAGCGGCTGATTCTGCAACATGTCTATTTCCCGGCTGATGCCTTCTGCGCACCATTCATGGGTGTTGCTGAAAACCCTGTTATTGAAATCATAGCTGAAAACATAAACCCGGTCTGCACCTGTAAAGTGGCCGATATCAGCCAGTGCCGCCTCTGTCCGCTGCTTCAGGTCACCCAGAGTTATATTCGCAAAATCCATTGCTATCCGGGTTACCATCGTGTGCATGTCGAAGTGGCTGCCCGCAAGCTCACGGTTTACCTGCCCGGGGTTCACCTCACTGAAAAAAAGCAGGCAGGAGGCAATCTCTTTGCCTGTTCCCGGTATGCGATTGCATTTAACCAAATAGCGCTGACTGCTGTATTTTCCTGTGCCCGCATAACTGAATTCGGCGGTCTGATACCCTTTTTTTAGATGGCTTAAAGCGTCGAAAAAAAGGTTTTGATCATCACAACCGAAGACATCCATCCAGTTCTCACCGACCATCCGGTGGTCCATAATCTGTTTGGAAGCGGGGTTTTTATTGAAGCATTGCGTGACCAACCCACCCTCATCTACAAGTAATATGAGATCATCTGTGGGCGATGCTAAATAGTCTGTATGTACTTCCTTGTAAAGTTGCATGGTACCTGTGTCCGGCGGGAACTGCGTATTTCTGATGTTGCAAGACTGCAAGGCTGCCGTTTGGGCAGGTGTGGGAGCAGTGCGGTATCACTACATGAATATTAAATATTTTTAATATAAAAAATCGCAAGTTGTTCCCGCATAATCGAAAATAAATGAGGATAAACCGAAGGGTGCCAGCCTGTTAGAAACGTAAGTATAAATACGTGCAGAACGGGGGCAGCCTGACTGTTCTGACTGAATCAGCCTGTCTTGCTGCCGGGCAGAGTAAATCTGAATGTGCTGCCCTTGCCGGGCTCACTGTCAACTTCAATTTCCCCGCCGTGCCTGCCCACAAATTCCCTGCAAATATGTAAACCGTTCCCGGTCCCTTTTTCCCCGTCTGTTCCTTTAACTATGTACTGATAGTCAATGTCGAAGATCCTTTTCTGGCTTTTCTTCTGAATACCGATACCGTTGTCTGTTACCGAAATCTCTATGAACCGGTTTTTAACCTCGGCCCTGACCTCAATAACCCCGTCCTGGTTCGTGAATTTAATGCCGTTCGACAGAATATTTTTCAATATCATTCTGAGCATATTCTTGTCGGCATTCACGAATGTGCCCTTTTTAATCCTGTTATACAGCTGAATGTTCTTTTTTTCGGCATTGTGGCTCAGGGCAAAAAAAGACATTTCTGCAATGTGATGCAGATCGATTCTTTCGGGCGAGAAATTGATCCGGTTCTGTTGTGTATTCGCCCACTCAAGCAGGCTTTCAAGCAGCTGGTAGGTCGATTGCGACTGATTATAGATCATCTCAAGCATTTTACGCAATTCCTGGTTACTGAAGGAGTCCAGATCATCCAGCACCATCTCGAGCAGGCCGAGGCATCCCGCGAAAGGACTGCGGAAATCGTGGGCAATTATCGAAAACAGCTTGTCTTTCTGAATGTTTGAATTCCGCAGCTTTGCATTCAGTTTCCTGGATTTCAGAATTTCTTGCTTTTTAGCGGTTATGTCATGAAAGGAAACGGTTATCCCGTTACCGTAATTCTGAATAACCACCTGCAGCCAACACTGGTTTCTGTGAGTACCTTTGGCCGCAATTTCGTAATCAAGGGTTGTACCGGACCCTAGCACCTGAATCATTTTGTTAAACTGTGCCGCAGGCAGGCTTCCGGGAGTGCTTTCAAGAAGGCAGGTACCGATCAGATCATCCGGAACTGTTCCCGTAAAGTTACATGCTTTGCGGTTGGCATAAGTCCATCTGAGGTCGGTAATCTTTCCCGTGTTATCGTATACCGGCTCAAACGACATCACTGCATTGGGCGAGCGGTCGAGCAGATCTTTTAATAGCCGGGTGTTACTGTCCTCCTGCGGGATAACTTTGTGGTTGTAGAGTGTAATCACAATAGTTTTTTCACTTCGATGATTTCAGAACTTTCGGGTAATAATCAGGATTGATGAATGTGCCTGGTATGTTGTACCTGATTGCCATTAAGCTAGTTCCCGGACAAATGTACCGGATAACGGGTATTGCCTGCCCTCAGCAATTTCAGACTGACCGCAGATGCTGCCAAACTGCTAAATAGCAATGTAACATCAAACGGTTTGTGCCAATAACTATTATAAAAAATGCCGTTTGTATACTGTGCCCTTACAGGTTCGGTAGTTATGAGAACGCAACGGGTTTACGGGCTGGTATTCAGGGTCTGATCTTCAATTGTTATTCGAATGCTGATTTGATCAGCCTGTCGTGCTCGGCCTGATGTATTTTCTGGGAGCCTGCAGCCGGCGATGCCGAAGCCAGTCTTCCTTCATAGCGGATTGAATGGTCGCCGGTAATCCGGTCAAACCTTGGCTTTACAAAGTTCCAGGCGCCCATATTACGGGGTTCCTCCTGGCACCATACAAGCTGGTCCGCTTTTTTATATTCATCCAGTACTGAACTGATGTCCTTGTCGGGGAAAGGATATAACTGTTCCAGCCTGACTATGGCTGTGTCTTCGATTTTTTCATCCATACGGTGGTTGTACAGATCATAATACACTTTGCCCGAACAGAAGATTATCCGTTTCACATCGTCCGGGTTTACATACTCATCGGAGATCACCGAATTAAACCGGCCTTCGCCAAGATCGCTGGTGCTTGAGACCGCGAGAGGATGTCTCAGGAGGCTTTTCGGGGTCATTATGATGAGCGGCTTCTTCTTTTTCTGAAGTGCCTGCCTGCGCAAAATGTGGTAAAACTGTGCCGGTGTGGTACAATTGGCGACCTGCATGTTGTCTTCCGCACATAACTGGAGAAAACGTTCAAGCCTGCCCGACGAGTGCTCGGGTCCCTGGCCTTCGTAGCCATGTGGCAGCAGCATTACCAGGCTGCATTTCTGCCCCCATTTGGCTTCACTCGCCGCTAAGTACTGATCGATTATGATCTGTGCTCCGTTTACAAAGTCGCCGAACTGTGCTTCCCATAAAACGAGCGCGTCAGGCGCAGCGGTACTGTATCCGAACTCAAATCCAAGTGCGGCAAATTCACTGAGCAGGCTGTTATAAACGTTGAATTGGGCCTGCTCGTCGGCAAGATTGTTAAGCGGGACGTATTTCTGATTGGTATTGGTACCGTGCAGTACCGAATGCCGGTGGCTGAATGTTCCCCGCTCACTGTCCTGTCCGGCCAGCCTGATGGGTACATTCTCTACGAGAAGCGTTGCGAAAGCAAGTGCTTCGGCATAGCCCCACTCAATCTTCTTCTCATCGTTTTCAACAATTTCGTTTCTTTTTGCCAGTATCCTGAGCAGTTTCGGGTTGGCATCGAAATCGTCGGATACCTTGTTCAGACGATAGGCGAGCTCTTTTAACCGGTCGACCGGGAAAGTAGTATCAGACAGATCGCCCCAGTCCTTCTGAGCCTGTTCATCACGTTCGAGATGCTTTTTACTCAATTCGTAGGTAGGCAGGCTTTTCGCCTCGTCGAAAGCTTCCTCGAGCAGGTCCTCAAATTCCTTGAACAGGGCATCGACCTCTTTCTGGGTAAGTTCATTTTTACGCAGAAGCTCGGCGGTATAGATTTCGCGAACGCTTTTATGACCTTTGATCTCGCGGTACAGGCTGGGCTGGGTGAATCCGGGTTCATCGCCCTCGTTGTGCCCGTGCTTTCGGTAACAGATCAGGTCGAGTATCACATCCTTACCGAATTTCTGCCGGTACTCAAGGGCAAGGCGCATGGCGTGCACTGCGGCCTCTGGATCGTCGCCATTGATGTGAAAGATGGGTGCAAGAATCATTTTAGCCAGATCACTGGCATACTGCGTCGACCGGCCGTCTTTTGGCAGGGTGGTAAATCCGATCTGGTTGTTGATGATCAGGTGAATCGTACCACCGGTTTTATAACCCTCAAGCTGCGACATATTCAGGGTTTCGGCCACAACACCCTGGCCGGCGAAGGCCGCATCGCCGTGAATCAGCAGCGGGATCACCTTTTTGGCGGCGTCGGGGTCGTCCATCAGATCCTGCTTCGCCCGTACAGCCCCTTCAACAACCGGGTTCACCGATTCCAGATGGCTTGGATTGGGCATCAGTACCAGATCGATTTTTTTCCCGGATGAGGTCTGGAACTCACCCCGGGTTCCGAGGTGGTATTTCACATCGCCGGAACCCTGTGCCGAAGCCGGGTCAATATTCCCTTCAAATTCTGAGAAAATCTGCCGGTAGCTTTTATTCATCAGGTTTACAAGCACATTAAGCCGGCCACGGTGGGCCATGCCAAATACAATCTCATTCACATCGTACTCGGCGCATTTTTCAATCATAAAATGCAGGGCTGGAATGGTTGTATCGGCCCCTTCAAGTGAAAACCGCTTGTGGCCAACATATTTTTTGTGCAAAAACTCCTCAAAGGCCGATGCCTGGTTGAGTTTGTGCAGAATATCCTTTTTTTCGTTTTTGGATAGATTGGGTGAATTCGTGGTCGACTCCATCTTCTCGATGAGCCAGTTGCGTTCATCCAGATTGAGGATGTGCATAAATTCCGCCCCGATATGCCGGCAATAGGTCTCACGAAGCAGTTTTACAATAACCCTCAGCTTGGCATTCTCAAAACCACCGAGGCCGCCGCAGTAGAACTCGCGGTCAAGGTCCCACATGGTGAGGCCGTGGTATTCGAAATCGAGTTCGGGGTTATGGCCGGGACCGTGTTTCAATGGGTTCAGGTCGGCCAGCATATGCCCGTGGGTGCGGTACATGCTTATCAGGTGCATCACCGCAATGGCTTTCTTGGTCGCATCCGATGTGCTGCCCCTGCCATCAAATAAACCGGTGTAGATATCCCTGCCATATGGAATCGGGTCGTAAGGAATGTTCAGATCGGCGAAAATCTGGTCGAAGAAATCCAGATTACCTATCAGCAGATCGTTTATCTTTTTCAGGAATGATCCCGATTCCGCCCCCTGTATGATGCGGTGATCGTAGGTTGAGGTGACCGTCATCGTGCGGCTGATGCCCAGGTGGTTAAGCAATTCCGGTGCCATACCCTGGAACTCGGCTGGGTAGTTCATCGCCCCGGTGGCTACGATGGTACCCTGCCGGTTCATCAGCCTCGGCATCGATGATACCGTTCCAATCGTACCGGGATTGGTAATGCTGATGGTGGTACCTTCAAAATCACTTACTTCCAGTTTTCCGCTTTTCGCCCTGTCGATCACATCCTGGTAGGCGTACAGAAATTCGTAGAAATTCATCTTGTCTACGCCCTTGATGTTCGGAACAACCAGGCTGCGTGATCCGTCACGGCCTTCCACATCAACGGCAATACCCAGGTTCACCTGCGCCGGTATGGCCCTGTGGGGCGCCCCATTTTCATCCTCGTAAAAAAAATGGTTCATCATGGGGAAATCTTCCAGCGCCTTTATGATGGCCCAGGCAATGAAATGGGTGAGGCTTGCCTTCGGCTCGCCACGTTGCTCCATATAGCCGTTAATGATGGCCCGGTCTTCCATCAGCATTTTTACAGGTAGTACCCGAAGGGAGGTAGCCGTCGGAATCTTCAGGCTTTCCTCCATATTGTCCGAAATTTTGGCCGCAACGCCCTTGATTTTCGTCAACTCCGTACCTTCAGGCAGGGCGGGGGCTTTCTTCGCGGGTTTCTCTTTTTCTTCGGGCTTAACCTTATCGGCCGGGGGCGCTTCTTTCACCTTTTCAACCGGGGCGCCGTTGGTCGCGGCTGGCTTTTCTTCCGGTTCAGGTTTGCGCTGAACACCTTCAAGTTCATCGAAATAACTGCGCCAGTGGTCGGGTACCGATGTATTATCTTCTTTGTACTGCTTGTAGAGTTCTTCTACCAGCGCTGCATTGGGACCAAAAAGGGCTTCTAAATTTTTCAAGGATATGGACTTCTGGTTACCGGCTGTCAGATTTAATGACAGCCAAATTGATACGGGATTAACTGATTTAGCCAAAAAGCAGTTTTCCGGTTAGCAGAAAAAAATGCCTGTGCAAATTAATAACCTTAAAATTAAGCAATAACATCATAAAAAACGATAGAGTTGAAGGCTTCAGATGGTTTAAATGGTGGCCCCGGATTGCGTATATTCAGCAGCAATATGAAGGTGTAACAAATAACTCTGATGAACCCTGTGAAAAAAAAATCCGGAGCCGAATCTGTAACCTGGAATCTGACCGACCTCTACAAATCTGTTGATGATCCGCAACTGGTGGCTGACCGCGAAGAGGTACTGGCTGAAGCCGATCGTTTTGCCACCCGCTTTAAAGGGAAAATCGCTGATCTTTCGCCCGCCGGATACAGCGACGCACTCAAAAATTACGAAGCCCTGCTCGACAAGGTGGGCCGCATCGGGTCCTATGCCTATCTGTTGTGGTCAACCAATACAGAGGATGCGGCCTATGGCAAACTCATGCAGGAGGCCAATGAACTCAGTTCGGAACTCACACAGAAACTGGTCTTTTTTGATCTCGAATGGCTCAAGTTCACGGAGGATAAAGCCCTTGAATTTATTCACAGCGAGGCGCTGAGCCCTTACCGGCATTACCTTGAGGCATCCAGAAGATACAAGCCCTACATGCTTGATGAAAAACAGGAGCAGATACTCTCCGCAAAGTCGGTAACCGGCAAACAGGCCTGGATCCGTTACTTTGATGAAACCCTGGGCGCTGCCCGTTTCACCCTCGGTGGCGAGCAGCTTACCGAGCAGGAAGTACTGAGCAAGCTTCATGAACCCGACAGGGACCTGCGCATAAAGGCATCGAAATCGTTGACAGAGGGTTTCACTGGAATGAAACGCACCCTCACGTTCGTTTTCAATACGCTGCTTGCCGATAAAAGTACCAACGATAAGCTCCGGGGATACCCATCGTGGATCACCTCCCGGAATTTGTCGAACGAAATTGAAGACACGACCGTCGATACGCTGGTTGGGGCCGTTACCGGCCGGTATGAGACCGTACAGCGGTATTACCGTCTCAAGGCAAAGCTGCTCGGTCTCGACACCATGAAGGAGTACGACAGATATGCCCCGCTGCTCAAAACGCAAAGTATTGTTAAATGGGATGAAGCCCGTGATATGATACTGAGGTCTTACGGGGAATTCCACCCGGAAATGGGCCGGGTAGCCTCACTGTTTTTCGACAAAAACTGGATCGATGCGGCAATCCGGCCCGGAAAAAGGGGAGGGGCCTATTCGGCATCTACGGTACCATCTGTACACCCGTATGTATTCATGAATTACGACGGCCGTGTACGCGATGTGCAGACCCTGGCGCACGAATTGGGCCATGGCGTGCACCAGTACCTTTCGCGCGATCAGGGTGTACTTCAGTCGGGTACGCCTCTTACTACTGCCGAAACGGCTTCTGTATTTGGCGAAATGCTGGTTTTCCAGAATCTGCTGCAAACACTCGATGATCCGCGCGAACGCCTGGCCCTGCTGCTGGGCAAAATTGACGATACTATTGCCACCGTCTTCCGCCAGGTGTCGATGAACAGGTTTGAACATGCCATACACACAGCCCGCAGAACCGGCGGAGAGCTCACAACCGAACAGTTCAGCAAAATATGGCGCGAAACACAGACCAGCCTGTATGGCGACTCGGTTGAACTGACCAGCGACTACGACATCTGGTGGTGCTACATACCGCATTTCCTTCACACCCCCGGATATGTGTATGCCTATGCTTTCGGGGAATTACTCGTTCTGGCGCTCTATGAAGTCTACTCTCAGAGCCGGAACGGCTTCGCCGACCGATACCTGGATCTGCTCAGGGCCGGTGGGTCAGACTGGCCCTCAAATCTTGTCGGAACATTTAATCTCGACATAGATTCACCCGATTTCTGGAATAAAGGTCTTGACGCCGTTGATCAGTTGGTTACACAGGCGGAACAACTGGCGCAAAATATCTGAATACATCAAATCTGACACCAATATTATGACGGATAATCAAAACGCCCGGTCGGCCGATATGATTGCCGACGACAGAAGAGAAAAGGAAGCCCTGCAGCGCTTCAAACTGGCCGTAAAAGACCTGGTCGGACTGTTTCGTCATGCCGCTAAGGCCGATACCGTTTATATGTGCTGGGTTAACCGCAACAGAAACCAGTTTGTATTCGAAACGGTATCTACCCAGCATGAAAACACCATTTTCGAAGACCGCCTTCCATTCGATGCCCATTTCCTGGCCGCTTACAGGGATGTGAACAAAATCGTGGAACTCGAGGTTGGTGCCGATATTTCGCCGGAGGAACTCAGCCATTATTTCGAAACGGTTCCTGTAACCAACATCACGCTCATACCATTTGTAAGCAAGGGCGAAACGGTCGCCATTACCGTGGTCGAAAGCCGGGGGGCATCCAACGATCCCGTATCAGTGGAGAGTGCTGATGCCTACGTGGGCGCCCTCAGTAATTTGCTGTTCACCTACCTTGAGCTAAGTGATATGAGCGAGCGGGAAAAAGGATGGGAAAAATATGAAGCACAGCTCGATCAGATAAACGACAGGCTGGAACGCGTTCACATGATCGAAAACCTGTCGAAATTACTGCTTGATCAGGTTACGGGCGGTATAGTTCATGTGGTGGCCAGGGGCATGGATTCATGGAACCATGTTTTCTCGGCCGGTGAATGCCCGACGAGGCCTGCAGCCGGTCTGCACATTGAAGATAAATCGCTTGCCTGGGCGGCCCTGGAATCAGGAAAACCCGAATTCGCGATTCACTTCAACGGCACTCCGCGCCGTCTGAATCAGTTTGAACCGCTGGCCACCGGGGCTTCGCTGGCAATTCCCCTGCTTATCAATGAACGAAGGCAGATTGTGATGGTAGTTAACCACGCAAATCCGCTCCTGTTCAAAGATTCCTGTAAACACAGACTGATTAACCTTGTAAGGGTCGCGGCACTTAAGCTGCAATCGGGCAGGGTACGTATAAGTGTTGACGATGACCTGCTGAGCAACGATTTTTCGGCGTACCGGCTCGAACTTATCGAAAAGGTGATCGATCTGGAACTTGAGCATATGAAAAATGGAAACGGCCTACATACTTGGATCGGTTTTGCAACCCCTGAAAATCTTGCTGGCATGCGTACCCGCTACAGGCTGGAATCACTCAAGGATATCCAGAATATGTCGGTGCTCAGGTTAAATCCCAATGCGCAGGGAGCCAACGGGCTAGTAGGTTTATACACAGAATACCTCTTCCTCATACTCATACAGGATAAACGCGAAGATGCGCTGGCAAAATTTGAAAATTCACTGCGGGCATCATCCGGTTCACCGATGATGCTTGAGGGCGACGAGCCTGCGAAATTTCAATTTCAGACCGGCTTCATTAAGCTCGATGAGAGGTTCAAAGATTCATATGATGTTATCAAGACAGCAAAAGAAAACCTGAACAATCTGATCCGCTCCGGCGCGGTTGGCAAGGCATAGGGGATACTGGCGAATGGGAAATTTTTACCTGATCATCATAGATGGTCTCGGTGTTGGTGCACAGGAAGATGCAGCCGATTACGGCGATGCCGGCAGCAATACCCTCGGGCATGTTTCGGAGGTAACCGGTGTAAGGCTGCCCAATTTTGCCCGTCTCGGCCTCGGTAATATCATCCCGCTGCCATCAGTACCGCCGGCCGGAAAACCGGATGCCGCCTTCGGAAAGATGAGGGAACGTTCGGCGGGAAAAGACTCCACTTCCGGGCATTGGGAACTGGCCGGCATTCATCTTGAAAAACCCTTTCCAACGTACCCCGATGGTTTCCCTGCTGATGTAACGGAAGCATTTTCAAAACATATTGGCCGTGGCATTCTGGCAAATAAACCGGCATCCGGAACCCGTGTGATTGAGGAATATGGTGATGAACACGTCAAAACCGGAAAACCCATTGTCTACACTTCTGCCGACAGTGTATTCCAGATAGCCTGCCATGTGGATGTGGTACCCATAGAACAACAGTATGAATGGTGTACCATTGCCCGCGAAAAAGTGATGACTGGCCCCCACGGCGTGGGCCGGGTAATTGCCAGGCCGTTTGCCGGAGAGTCGGGATCATATTACCGGCTGAGTGACCAGAGGCACGATTTTTCATACATTCCGCCCGAACCGAACCTTCTTACGCTACTGCAGCAGGCCGGTGTTAATACCTACTCGGTGGGCAAGGTAATCGATCTGTTTGCCGAACGCGGTTTTACCCAATACCGCAGAACCAAAAGCAACGATGAGGGTATTGCCCAGCTGCTCAGTGTTATGTCGGCTGTTCAGAACAGTTTCGTATTTGTCAATTTAATTGATACGGACCAGATATACGGCCACCGCAATGATGTTGCCGGTTACGCAGAATGTCTGGAAAACATCGACCGGGCCCTGCCTGCGATCCTGAAGAAACTGAAAGCCGGCGATATATTGGTGTTCACCGGCGACCACGGCAACGATCCTACTTCACCAGGAACCGATCACACCCGAGAATTTGTGCCGTTGCTTGTGTATCCGGTAGCGGCCTGTAAAAGTCCGGATCTGGGCACACGCGATACATTCGCCGATGTAGCCTCTTCCGTTGCAGACTTTTACAAAATTGAAGGAACATTCGGCGGTAAAAGTTTTATAAAGTAGCGTTTTGATAACTGTTCATCAGGAAGTGTAAAATATTTTTTGTTACAGCAGCAGGTAAGTAACATTAGTTGCTGTATTTCGTTAAAAAGGACTGTACGATATCCGATAAAAGTGGCCAATGGATTATCATGAAGATTTGACCTATCTTTAGCTTTTTATATTTCAGATGTGCGCAGTGCTTTGAATTTCCTAAATCATCCTATTAACCAAGTACCTTTTTATTAGTGGCTAAGCGAAAGAAAAAAGAAGTAAAAAATCCTTCACCGAGTGGAATATCAACCAGAGAATCTCAATCCCTTGATCGCTATTTACAGGAAATTGGTAAAGTTAGCCTCATTACACCGGAAGAAGAGGTAGAACTCGCAAAACAGATACAGGCAGGCAATCAGTTAGCCCTCGAGAAACTGACCAAAGCCAACCTGCGGTTCGTGGTTTCGGTTGCCAAGCAGTATCAGAACCAGGGTTTGTCGCTTGGTGATCTTATCAATGAAGGTAATCTCGGCCTGATCAAAGCGGCCAAACGATTCGATGAAACCCGCGGGTTTAAATTTATCTCCTATGCGGTATGGTGGATCCGCCAGTCTATACTTCAGGCCCTGGCCGAGCAGAGCCGTATCGTAAGGCTTCCGCTGAACAGGGTAGGTGCCCTCAACAAGATCGGCAAGGAACTCTCCAAACTGGAGCAGGAATACGAACGAATGCCTTCCGCTGCCGAACTGGCTGAAAGCCTGGAAATGACGGTTTCCGAGGTTTCCGATACACTCAAAATTTCAGGGCGGCACCTGTCTGTCGATGCCCCGTTCGCCCAGGGTGAAGATAACCGCCTGCTTGATGTTCTTGAGAACGAAGAAACACCCAATCCCGATACGGAACTGATGGGTGAGTCGCTCAAGGTCGAAATAGAACGGGCCCTGTCAAAGCTGACCAAACGTGAAGCAGAAGTTATTCGCCTCTATTTCGGTATTGGTCGCGAACATTCCCTCACACTCGAGGAAATAGGGGAGAGGTTTGACCTCACCCGCGAACGTGTGCGCCAGATAAAAGAAAAAGCGCTCAGAAAGCTTCGCCATCACAACCGCAGTATGGCGCTGAGAGCATATCTCGGTTGATATTCTTTTAAAAGCCGGTTTTTCCGGCTTTTTTTTGGTATTGTAACTCCTGCAGGGTTTACATACTGTACGCCCTGTAACGGAAGTGCAACCAGCCGTATGCATGAATAATGCTGTACAGGCTGAATATGGTCGAATAAGTTGTCAGATTGGTTTAACTGTTTGGATTAAATCCCAGTTTAATCCATTAAGTTTTTTATAATTAATAACTTTTATGGATGCCAGGTTTTTATTTTAACATTAGAATGTTATTTAGTTTTCAGGCTTAAATAACAAATTGAATGTTCATACGTAGAGAATATCATAACATAAGTAGCGTTATATCACCATATAGGAGTTGATACAAGCCAAATACGGATTAATTAACAAAGGTGGCAGTCATGAAACTCAGATTCAAAATAAACACCATACTGTTAGCTGCTTTATTTGCAGCAACAGGCTGCTATACGCAGCTCGAAACGACCAGGGTTGCTGAAAGGCCGGTATCAACCTATTCCGGTGAAACCTATGCCGATCAATATACTGCTGAAGATTATGCCTATGAAGAAGGGTATCAGGATGCACTTCAGGACGCAGGCGTGCAGTTTCGTGATTACCGCACAGCAAGCACCGTACATGTAGGCTTCTACTCAAACCGCAGGTTCAGCCCGGGTTTCCATACCTATGTCGGTTATCACCACGGCTATTACAGCCACTACAGCCCATTCTACGACCCGTTTTACTACGATTACTGGGGATGGCACCATTTTAGAAGCCCCTGGTACAGCCCTTACTCGTATTACGGCTATTACAGCTATTACCGCTATCCGCGCTATTACGGACACTGGGGCGGTGGTTTTTACTTCGGGCGCCCGGTAATTGTGTATAATCATTATTATTATACCCGGCCTGGCGTTACCAGGTCCAGCGGCCCGCGTGCCAGTGGTGTAAACCGCGGAATCGCGTCGGTAGACCACAGGGGCAGTAATGTAACCCGCACCCGGACAGGAGTCGACAGATCAGTAGCAGGTACAGACCGGGATCGCACTACCAGAACAGCTGTTACCCAGGATCGTGTAAGAACACGAACAGGAATAGCCACGCAAGCCACCCGTACACGCGATCGTGCAGAAACTGGCGATATTGGTACACGTACCCGTACTGCTGGTTCGGGTGTAACGTCAACCCCGTCGCGCACCAGTACAAGAAGCAGCGGCGTTGAAACCCGTACACGTACCGGTTCAGCAACGGCAGCCCCTGATCGAACCCGTACTGGTACCGGAACAGCCGCACCCACCCGTACCCGTACCGGATCGGGAACCGCAGCTCCGGCACGGACCAGAACCGGATCGGGAACCGCAGCTCCGGCACGGACCAGAACCGGATCGGGAACCGCAG
>RECM01000034.1 GCA_007694035.1 Balneolaceae bacterium | reverse complement strand
TAACTACGGAATGAAGTATTATATAATCGCTTTTGTAATCATTGTGGCCGGGCTGATCTGGGTTTTTACCTTGCCCGCATCCGACGACCTGGTTGTTTACTCCGGGCGCAGCAAAGCGCTGGTCGATCCTATGATCCGTGAGTTCCAGGAACAGACCGGGATCAGCGTTAATGTGCGCTACGGCGGCACCACACAGCTGGCCGTGGCACTGATGGAGGAAGGCGCCCGCTCGCCTGCCGACCTGTTCTGGGCCCAGGATGCCGGCGCGCTTGGTGCGGTAGAGAAGGAAGGGCTGCTTTCAGCGCTGCCCGATGCATTGCTGGAGCCGGTTCCCGCACGGTTCCGGAACCAAAGCGGCACCTGGCTTGCCACCAGCGGACGCGCCCGCGTTCTGGCCTACAGCACCACCCGCGGCGAAGCAGATGCCATTAAAGACCTGGCCGACCTGGCCAAACCCGAATTCAGCGGACGCGTGGGCTGGGCCCCATCGAACGGGTCCTTCCAGGCGTTTGTGACCGCCATGCAGATCGTACACGGCGACGATTATACCCGCGACTGGCTGCTGGCCGTGAAGAACAACAACGCCCGCATCTATAATAACAATACGGGCATCCTGCAGGCGATCGCGGCCGGTGAGATCGACTACGGCCTTACCAATCACTACTACCTGCTGCGCGCCCTTCAGGAAGACCCGGCTTTCCCCGTGGCCCAAAAGTTTTTCGGTCCCGGCGATGTGGGCAACCTGATCAATGTGGCCGGAATCGGCATCCTGAACACATCCAACAGGAAAGACGACGCCCTGCGGTTCGTTGAGTTCCTGATTTCGCAGGACGCGCAGGACTGGTTCACCGGCGAGGTGTTCGAGTACCCGGTCACATCCGCTGATACCGGCAGCGAGTCGCACAGGCAGCTCGAGCAGCTGCTGGAAGTATCGCCCGATGTGGACCTCGACGCCCTCAGCAACCTTGAAAGTACCCTGCGGCTGCTCCGGGAGGTCGCCCTATTATAGAGAAGGGCAAAATAAACCGCCTGGTACCGCCCTGGTACTTCCTCATGCCGGCACTGATAACCGGTGTCGCCGTCATTTTGCCCCTGTTTTACCTGGCAGTGCGCGCGTTCGAGGGCGAATGGGCAGTATCGGCCGACCTTCTGTGGCGCCAGCGCAACCTGATGCTGCTCGTGAATACGCTCTCTCTGGCCGCCGGCGTGCTGGTGGTTACCACACTGATCGCGTTCCCCCTGGCCTGGTTAACGTCCCGCACCGACCTGCCGGGCCGCCGCATGTTCACCCTGCTCGGTGTGCTTCCGCTGGCCATTCCCGGATACGTGCTCGCCTACGCCCTGCTCGGCCTGGGCGGCGTTAACGGCACCGTCGCCCTGCTCACCGGCATCGTAATACCGCGTCCGTCGGGCTACTGGGGATCGCTGATCGCCATCAGCCTGTACACCTTCCCCTACCTCTACCTGAACCTGAGGGCCGGCCTGATGGGCCTCGACCCGTCTACCGAGGAGGCCGCCCGGTCGCTGGGCAGCAGCCACTCGTCGATCCTGTTCAGGGTGATCGCGCCCCAGCTCAAGCCCTCTTATTACGCGGGCATGCTCATTATCGGGCTGTATGTGCTGGGCGATTTCGGGGCGGTGTCGCTCATGCGCTTCGAAACGTTCAGCTACGCCCTCTACCTGCAGTACGCCGCATCCTACGACCGCATCTACGCCGCCTGGATCGCCCTGATGCTGATCACCCTCACCTGCTCCATCCTGTTTGTGGAGTACCGGCTGCTGCGCGGACTGCTGTTCCACCGGTCGGGCTCGGGATCGTCGCGCAAATTCCAGCCTGTAAAACTGGGCAACTGGAAATGGATGGCCTGGGCCTTCATCGCCCTGATCGCCGTCGCCGCACTGGTGGTGCCGGTGTGGACCATCCTGTTCTGGATGATGCGGGGATTCGACCCGTCGATCTGGAGCGGACTGGCCAACGCCCTGCAGTCATCGTTCATCGCCAGCGCCCCTGCCGCCCTGCTCGCCGCCGTACTGGCCGTACCGCTGGCCTATATCGCGGTGCGTTTCCCGTCGAAGACCACCAACGCCCTGCACCGCACAGCCTACCTGGGCTATGCCACCCCTCCCCTTGCCCTCGCGCTGGCCCTCATCTTTTTTACGCTGAATACGGCACCCTTTTTGTACCAGACCCTTGTTCTGCTCGTTATAGCCTATGCACTGCACTTCATGGCGGAGGCGATCGGACCCATACGGAGCGCGCTCTACCAGGCGTCGCCGCGGCTGGAGGAGGCGGCCCGCTCGATGGGCCTCGGACCGGTGAGGGCGTTCATGCATTCCACCTTTCCGCTGCTGCGGAACGGGTTGCTGGTTGGCGCCTCGTTTGTATTTTTATCGTCGATGAAGGAACTTCCGATCACGTTTTTGCTTTCTCCTATAGGGTTCGAAACCCTGGCCATCAACGTGTGGAGTTACTCCAATGAAGCCATGTTTGCCGAGGCGGCACCATTCGCGCTCACCATATTGATTTTTTCGGTATTTTTTGTCGGTCTTTTATTTGCCAGAGAATGGAAACGTACCTGAACAGTTTATTACGCGTAACAAACCTGACGAAACGCTTCGTCGACGGGAGCACTCCGGTCGTCGACCGCGCATCGTTTTCGGTGAATCCGCACGAAATCCTTGCCATACTCGGACCGAGCGGGTGCGGCAAGACGACCACGCTGCGGCTCATCGCGGGATTCGAGCGCGTCGACCAGGGTTCGATACAGCTCAAGGGCAAAACACTGGGATGTCCCTACACGCACATCGCCCCCGAGAAGCGCGGTATCGGCTTCGTATTTCAGGACTACGCCCTGTTCCCCCATCTGAATGTGCTCAAAAATGTGATGTTCGGGCTGCGCCATCTCGACCGGAAGACCCGTGAGAAGCAAGCCATGGATATGCTCGACCTGATCGGCATGAAAGACTATGCCCACCGTTTCCCGCACGAACTGTCGGGCGGACAGCAGCAGCGCGTGGCCCTTGCCCGTGCACTGGCCCCGAAGCCGGAGATCATCCTGCTCGACGAGCCCTTCTCAAACCTCGACGCCGTACTGCGCCAGTCGACGCGCGATGAAGTGCGCTCCATCCTGAAAAAAGCCGGCATGAGCGCCATCCTCGTTACGCACGACCAGGAGGAAGCGCTTTCGATCGCCGACCGTATCGCCGTGATGCACGAAGGGCAGATCGTACAGGTAGGCACGCCCGAGGAGGTGTACTACCAGCCGCGCACCGAATTTGTGGCCAACTTTCTCGGCAAAACCAACCTGTTCCCGGCCAGCGCCGCCGGCCTCGAAGCATCCACACAGATCGGCCACCTGATGCTTAACCGTCCGGCAACCGGCGACGTGGTCGTATCGATCCGTCCGGAGCACCTCACCCTCGAAAAGCCTTTCCCCGGCTGCGCCGGCACCTGCGGCAAAGTACTCACCCGCGAATTCAAGGGCCACGACATCACCTACCGCATCCAGCTGCAGAACTGCCACTGCCTCGTACACACCGATAACCGCATGCCCTTTGTAATCGGCGACGAGGTAATCGTAAAACCCCTGGAGCCGGCCGTAGTGCTCGACGATAACCATAAGAAAGATTCCGACCCGAAAAACATGTCATAATGAGTAAGGTAATGCAGCAAGTGGTGGGCTGCTGATTTTTGAGGTGACAACGTGAGTGCTGTTAGTATGCTTTGAGTTAGGGATCTCGGGAGCAATAGAGCAATAGAGTTCGGAAGTGGGGGCCACGTAGTGCCCCCCCCTTCTTCTGCCTCACGCCTTCTAACTTTTGCCTTTTGCTTTCTGCCTTTTGCTTTTTCGCCTTCCCCGTAGCTAACCCCTGCTACCTGAATGCCCTGTTCACCGCGATAATCCAGCCGCGTTTTTGCCAGCGGTTGCGGATTTCGCAGCGGAATCCACTGGCTTCGAGGTGCGCGGTCAGATCATCTTCTGTGTTATTGGCCCACAAATCGCCGTGATAGAGCACCAGGATGGTGCCGAACCGCCCGAGGACGTCGGCCGGGGTGCTCAGCAGGATCGGGAATTCCCCTCCTTCGCAGTTCAGTTTCATGAAATGGCATTTCGTTATGCCGTTCCTGTCCATGAACGACGACAATGTGCTGGCTTCTACCGTTTCACTGTACCTGGAAAGTTGCTTGACCGTTGAGTGCCCCCAGTTGCCGGTATCGTGGTAGAGCGTGCAGGTGCCGTCTTTGTCGGATATGGCCAGATGATGTACCGAAATGTTGGACGAGTTATTTAACGCGGCATTGATTTTGAGCATGTTGAAGGTGTCTTCACTCGCTTCGATCGCGTAAACCATCCCGCTTTTTGCTTTCGTCGCGGCCAAAAGGGAAAAGGTGCCGATGTGCGCACCGATATCGATGATCACATCGCCTTCTTTGGGATCATACTCCGGAACCCCGGGGAAAAAGATATCCTTGTCAAAACTGTGTTCATTGATAACCGATTCATCACTGGTTCCCGTACGATAGGCCACTTCAAAACCGTCAAAAGAACCGATAGCGATGTTCTATCGCTTGTCGAATACCTGACCCGATTTTCGGGGATCCCAGGCCCGGATGAAGTCTTTTAGCCCCATTGGCAACAGCCTGCCAATTTGATTCCTGATAGCCATTGTTTTTTATCTCGTATGAGGGTTTGGTGCATATCTGTAAAGACCGCCTCCGGCCTACAGATGATAATGATTTTGATGATGGGATTTGATGATAGAATTAATTGTACGGCCGGATTTTTTGAAAAACCAGCTTACCCGCCGGTGCCATAACCCCGGTAACGGTTCAGAAAATAATGAATTGATTGTGGGGGAGCGAAAGCTCCCCCCACGCCCTTCGACTTCATTCGTCGCTGCGTACTTCGACTCCGGCTTCGCTCTGCTCAGCCTGCGCTCAGTACATGCTCATCATTGCGCTCAGGGTGACATTTTTCTCTACCAGTGAACATCACGCAAACCACTTCGCCGTTCAATTGTTCACTTG
>RECM01000172.1 GCA_007694035.1 Balneolaceae bacterium | reverse complement strand
TGTATCTTTGAGCCTGCCGCTGCTCAGGTTGGTAACGGAATAACGGAAAATCATAGCCTTGTCCAGCCCCGGCAAATTATAACTGTAGGTTTCGAGTTCTATATCCAGATGGGGCCTGTTGCCGGGCTGAAGGGTGGTAAATTTCCCGCGCCCGGTCGATGGAGCCGATTCGTCAAGTGACCTTTGAAACTGAAATCCGGTCAGCGGCACAAAATCCCTCGAAATATCAGTGATGCTTCTGGCCTGATCGAGCACGTAACCCACCGAATCGACGAATGTCTCTATCATCAGGGCTGCTTCAAACAGTACACTCGGGTTCGAAAAGTCTCCTGTCGATTCATTGAACGGTATGAAGCCGACGCCGCCGCTGCCCGTAAGGGCATTCAGAAAACCAATTGTTCCGGTTGAGCTTACAGAGGTGAGTATCTTGTTGGCATCGTGTATATCATATAATATGTTATCGTAGGTGAGTACGGCGAAATCAGAATAGGAGTTGCCCCTGTCTTCAATGCGAAGCAGAAAAAGGGGCATCGCGCTCAGATTGAAGTTGGGCGCTATTTTCACATTGAACCGTACTGTCACCTCCGCATCGGTGCTAACGGCAGCCGGATGTGATCCTTCCTTCGATACCTCAATGCCCGGTGTCAGCGGTTCAAGCATAAGGTCGAGCTGCGAGGTGCCGGCACCGTAATTCTTAAGTCTTACAGTGATCTTGCCGTCTTCTCCGAGGTCGAGTTTCTCGCCGTTCAGGTTCAGATAATCGGCATCGACCAACCTCAAGCCTGGACGATCAGTTGTTAAAGCCCTCAACGCGTCGATTACACCCGCTCCAAGTTTATATCTGAACGAAGAGGGATGCGCCTCGTCAATGGAAGTTGCTGTGGCACGAATCTGTGTGGCAATCCGCATGGGACTCCAGTCGGGGTATTGGGAACGGAGCAGTGCTGCCAGTCCGCTAACCACCGGCGCGGCCATCGATGTGCCGCTTTTAAAACCATACTGATTGTTGAAGATAGTGCTGTTTATAGATGTACCAGCGGCAAAAACATCAACAGAATACCCGTAATTTGAAAAAGAGGACCTCATTCCGTTTCTGTGGTCTACCGAACCGACCGATAATACCTCAGGAAGCCCAGCAGGATAAAAATTCTGATCCGAGCCCGAGTTGCCCGCAGCGCCAACCACAAGCGACCCCATAGCCGTTGCCAGCGCTACCACATCCTGACCAAAAGCCGAGAAGCTCGACCCTCCCCAGCTGCAGTTGATCACATCGGCGCCATTGGCCGCCGCATACAGTATTCCCTGGTAACCAAAACCGATCGACCTCGGAAATTCCTGGGTACCCCCGGCCTTTACTGCCATGTACCGGGCTTTCCAGCCCGTTCCGGCTATTCCGATGCCATTGTCGGTGTCTGCAGCTGCGGTACCGGCTACATGTGTTCCATGGTTTTCGTATACACCTCTGGGATCATTGCCCTGAACCGGGTTCTGGGATGTTCCACTTCTCCAAAAATCCCAGCCTATGGTATCATTTTCGACCTGGCTGAACAGATCGGGAAACATGGCCCTGGCCCTGCCCGGCTCCGGATTTCTCCATAGTTTTGACCTGAGGTCTTCATGTGTGTAATCGACGCCGGAATCGACAATGGCAATTACCACATCTTCAGAACTTTTAGATACATCCCAGGCAAAATAAAAATTGTGATATCCAAAATAATCATGCCCCGAACCACCAATAAACGGATCATTTGGTGTAGCAGTTATTTCATGAATAAAAAGGGGCTCTGCATATGCAACTCCGGGCAGCGATGCCAGTTTGGCCGCCAGTATGTTGGGGTTCTCACCCGAATCGTAGGTCACTACAAATGTTCTGGTGAGGTCATCCGGCAGTTCCCGCCAGTCTTGCATACCCCGGTTCAGGGCATTCATGCGTGCTTCCCGGTAACCATTTCCGGGAAGTACCTGTATCTGCCCGCGAACCTGCTCCGCGCCCAGTATTTCAACTATTTGGTCAGGCATTTGGTCATACATGCCGGCCTGTGCCTGAATATCTGTAACATCCCCCTTCTGGCCGGCCGCTTCGATTCGTTCAAGCTTATAGACAATGGTGCCTGGAACATAGTCGATGGGCGGGGTCTGCCGGGAGTAGGCTGTTACGGCTGTCACAGCTATAATAACAGCCACCAGGGCCAGCCTCGTGATCATGCCCGGACCGTTTCTCTGGCCGGATCCCGTTTTACTTCCGATTGCTGATTTGAATCTCATCTGAATTGCATTCCCGCTTTATCGCATTAAACTGTTAGATAATAAATCCCACCAGGACCTTTTTACATTGTCTTCTCATATGCCGTTAACGCATCACTGAATACCCTGACATAAAATATCACCATTTTTTGCAGAACTTTCCACGATTATCCTTGAAATCCGGAATACCTGAGAAGTTGTAAAAAACTGCTCTGAAGATTGCATCTGCATTCATATAATCGCTGTTCATAAAATCACTGTTCAGGTATTTACTGTTCATAAAATCACATACCAGGTAGTCGAATCTCAGATCAGGTACTTACTGTTCAAAAAATCACATACCAGGTATTCAAATCTCAGATCAGGTAGTCACTGTTCATAAAATCACTGTTCGGGTAATCACTGTTCAGGCATCAGAATTTTCTGTTATCAAACAAACTGACAGTTAATTACATATCAGTATGCACAAAAAAATCAAAGCAGTGTCATGATCAGATAAAATCCCAGAACAGCCGCGATAGTTCCCGTAATAAGTGAACCTGAAAGATTGTAAAAAGCACCGGAATAATCGCCATTCTCAAACTGGACCACCATTTGCATAATCCATGTCGAGAAAGTTGTGAACCCGCCAAGAAACCCGACGACCACAATCAATACCAACTCAGTATCAGCATATTGTGCTGCGGCCAGCGCTCCGATCGCCCCGGCCAGAAATGAACCGGTAACATTAACCGCCAGGGTAGCCAGAGGCGCACTCCCCCCCGTAAATCTGGTTACCATGATGGTAGCCAGATGCCGTGCAACCGATCCGGCAGCTCCGGCCACAAATACAAGAAATACCATCAGAAACATGGAATGCAGGGATATTTCTGCCATCATAACCGCCTCCTATAGTTATTGTACCGGTATAGCCGTTGAATGGCCGGGAGTTTGTAACCGGCTATAGCTGCAATAATTCCGCTTACTAATCCGGTTATACCGTACAGAATGGATATACTAACACTATGAGACCCGGCCAGCCAGAATAAATCGAAAGCGAAGTTCGAAAATGTGGTCAACCCTCCGGCAAATCCCGTACCGAGCAGCAGTATGGCGTTTTTTTTCAGTACCGGGTGAGCTGTAACATAGCCCAGCACAAAGCAGCCTGTCATATTTGCGATCAGTATCGCTGCAGGAACCACGAAAGTTCCGTCAAAAAGCATTATCAGGGAATAACGGATTATGACTCCCGCCCCGCCTCCCACAGCTACATGCAGCGAATTCTTCAGGTTCATTATTAAATTAACGAATAATAATGGTCATATTTGCCGTTTATTTTATAAGCTGGTTCACCTTCTGTCGACCAGCTTAATATACCTGGTTTAAAACAAAGCGAACTCACCGGGTTTATAACAAAGCGAACTCACCGGGTTTAAAACAAAGCGAACTCATCGGGTTCAGCCAATGGCTCCGCTTTTCGGTACCTGCGTGTGAGCACCCCGTCGGATGGCGAAAACAGATAAGCAACAAGAAAAAAGATTCCTGTCATCACCGCTATTGATCCGGCGATCGACGCGTTAATGAACAGCGCAAGATAGTAGCCGCTAATGGCGCTCAGAACCCCGATTGCCATGGCAAGCAGAAGCATAGGCTTGAGTTTCTCAGTAAGCAGATAGGCCGTTGCCGGTGGTACTATAAGCAGCGCTACAACCAGTATGGCACCCACACTTTCAAATGAGGCGATCGTAGAAAACGATACCGATCCCATAAGCCCGTAGTGAATCAGCCCTACAGGGATTCCCAGTGAGGCAGCATACTCCGGACTGAATGCATATACCTTGAGCTCTTTGTAGAAAAAGCCGACGAATGCCAGGTTCAGCATCAGTACAAACCCGAGAATCCATACCGGCCGCGGACCCATATTCGTTCCATTCCAGATCCAGAGGTCCCACGGTATATAGGCGATTTCCCCGTACAATACGCATTCCTGATCAAGGTCAACCTGCGCAGCAAACAGCGATATCAGTATCACTCCGAAAGCGAAGAGTGATGTGAAAACAATTCCCATTGATGTGTCGTGCATAAGCCGGCCGCGTTTGTGCAGGAATTCTGTGAAATAGACGGTTAGCAGTCCAAATGCACCAGCCCCCAGCAGCATTGGAAAGGTATTCCGGGATGCGGTGAGAAGGAATGCGATGGCTATTCCGGGCAGAACCGCATGCGATATGGCATCGCCCATCATCGACTGTTTCCTGAGCACCAGAAAGCTGCCAACAAGCGCGCACGAAGCGGCAGCCAGGCTTCCCGTAAGCAATATCCAGAAGGTTGATGTGATCATGACAACAGTCCTCCCCCGGTTGTGGTTTCCCCGTACGGAATCTTTCTGAGGTGCGGATCGGTTGCAGGCCGGCCAAGCAGCGAGGTCAGCTGCTCCTCGATCTCCGGGGTAATAAGATGCTCCATCGATTCGGCATCGTCGTGCACATGATCGCCGGCAATCTGCACATGACTGGTCAGGTACAGCTCCCACAAACGGTGTACGCGCACCAGCCGCATGGCCCTGGCTCTGCCCTCATCAGTAAGAAGATATCCGGCCGGTTTACCCGGAATGAGCTGGATGAGGCCGTCGGAGTGCAGCCTTGCCAGGCTTGACCTGGTTTTCCTGATATTCATCCGCCGTCTTTTCAGGATATCCCTCATAGACCTGACCTTGCCGGCAAGCCCGTCCTGCTCTTCAAGCAGGTAAATGGTTTTCAGTACATTTTCGTCCTGAACCCTCACCCTGTTTCTCATATTCTTCAGTTTCCGGATCACTTCTCCGCGTTTTGGTGCGAACATGAATGAAATCAGAAACAGGAAAAGCGCCGTCACTACAATCCACGGACCGGTTGGCATGGCAGGAGCCAGCCCGCTTATCACGGTACCGCCAACGCCCGATATGGCCCCGACTGCACCGGCAATCACTATCATAATGCCCAGCGATTCCGTCCAGTACCGTCCTGCGGCCGCCGGTATAATCAGCATGGATGCCATCAGCACCACACCCACGGCCTGTAATCCCACGGTTATGGTCATCACCATGAGCGTGGCAATCAGAAATTCGATGCGCTTTACCGGGTACCCGATCGATTTGGCAAATCCCGGATCGAAACTTACCATCTTCATCTCCTTGTAGGAAACCGCGATAACGATCAAGATGATTACGCTGAGCGTACCAAATACCATCACATCACCCGGCAGCAGCGATGCGGCATTTCCGAACAGAAAAGCATCAAGCCCGCTCTGGTTCACGTTGCCTGTACTCTGGATGTAGGTGAGCAGCACCACTCCCAGGCCGAAAAACACAGAGAGCACCATGCCAATCGATGCATCGGTTGATAGCTTGGTATTACGCACGATGGCATCCATCACGATCATGCTGATCCATCCAAAAATCATTGACCCGATCAGAAGCGCGAACGGGTCCTTGTCGCCAACAATGATAAAAGCCAGGCACACGCCCGGCAGCACGGCATGGGCTACGGCATCGCCGACCAGTGCCCTGCGCCTGAGAATGGCAAAGCAGCCCAGCACACCGGCCGATATACCCAGCAGGAACGTGCCCGCAAGTACATAGCGCGCATTGGGGTCGTCAAGGTACTGCAGTATGTTCAGCAGCTCACTCATGACCGGGTTCTCTCACAAAGCTTTTTTCTTTGGCCAGTTCAACCACCTGTGTTAGTATATTGAGACGGCCGCCGTATGCTTTCTGCAGGTTTTCTGTTGTAAAAACCTCTTCCCTTGGGCCGAAAGCCACCAGCCGGAGATTGAGCAGCATCACCCAGTCGAAATTGCCGGAAACGCTCTGAAGGTCATGGTGTACCACGAGCACGGTTTTGCCTTCGTCGCGCAGAACACTGAGCAGTTCGAAAATCGTTGTTTCCGTTGCCGCATCAACACCGGCAAGCGGTTCATCCATCAGGTAGATGTCGGCCTGCTGGGCCAGCGCCCGGGCCAGGAATACCCGCTGCTGCTGGCCTCCCGACAACTGTGATATCTGCCGGCCGGCGTAATCCGACATCCCCACCTTTTCAAGGGCTTCAGTGGCAATGCGGCGGTCGTTACTGCCGGGGCGGCGGAAAAGCTTCAGGTGGCTGTACCGGCCCATCAGAACCAGTTCGTACACACTGATCGGAAAATCCCAGTCAACACTTTCGCGCTGGGGCACATAGGCTATGCGCGGGCGCTCCCTGTCTACGGGTTTGCCATAGACCAGAATTTTGCCCGAAACCGGTTCAATCAGGCCCATAATTGTTTTTATTAGCGTCGATTTACCGGCACCATTCGGGCCGATTACGGCAATCAGTTTTCCTTCCGGCACATCAAAATCGATGTCCCAAAGAACCGGTTTTTTACGGTAGGCGACCGTAAGGTCGTGTACTTCAATTGGTGGCAGTTTGTTGCTCATGGATTTGTTGCTCACAGTTTCATCACTTCAAAGCGCTGGTTATCTGGTCAGCATTGTGCCTGAACATTCCGGTGTAGGTACCGGTTTCGGTCCCGCTTTCTCCAAGTGCGTCGGAGTACAGCTCCCCTCCGATTTTTACCTGAAAGCCCTTCTCCCGTGTACCGGCGATCAGGCTTTCGATAGAGCGCGACGATATGCTGGTTTCAATGAAAATGGCCGGGATCTGCCGCTCAATTATCAGATCGCGCATCATTCTCACATCCCGGAGGCCGTATTCGCTTGCGGTGCTGATGCCCTGCAGGCCCTCGACCTGCATTCCGTATGCCCGGCCAAAGTAGCCGAAAGCATCATGGGCGGTTATCAGAACGCGTCGTTCTTCGGGGATGGATGCAATCTGCGCGGTCACATAGTTGTGCAGCTCATCAAGATCATGTTGATAGGCTTCATTCCGTAACCGGATCGCTTCTTCATGTTCGGGCGCAAGCGCGATAAGCTGATCGGCAATGGCGTTAACTGCATATTTCCACAGGGAAACATCAAACCAGATGTGCGGATCATAATTGCCGCCAAATTCATAGGGTGCCATTAACAGCGAGTCGGGTATTGCACTGGCCACGGCAAATGAACGGCTGCCAATCCGGTCGAGAATCTCTGCGAGCCGGCCTTCAAGCAGAAGGCCGTTGTACAGCAGCAGGTCGGCCCTCTCCATGCGCCGTATGTCGGCCGGTGTTGCCCGGTACAGGTGAGGATCCACGCCCGGGCCCATTATGCCATCTATACGGAACAGGTCGCCGCCTATCTGTTCTGCGGCATCCCTCACCATGCCCGTTGTGGCAACTACATATGGCCTGGTGTCGGCTTCTGAATCAGAACTCCCGCAGTATGTGGTTGCAAGCAGCAAGGTTAAAAGTATAATCCGGTATTTCATCTGTCAGGTTCTCTTTTCTATCCAAATATGCGATGCCATGGTCTGTGGCAGCAGGTACTGTTCTGTTTCTGTCTGAATTCTTACTCCGGTTTTTTCCTGGCCCAGAACACGGACAAAGCTGTTCAGGGTCAGATTTAGTTTTGACAACATGTTCAGCTCATCTTTATCCTGGGCGGTAACCCGGCGGATATGACCCTCCGATTCTTCTGAAATACGGGTTAATGGCTGAACCGGTGGGCCTTCTGGCAGTTCGAGCCTGGCATTCGGTATGGGATCACCATGAGGGTCGTGGGTGGGGTGGCCGAGAGCTTCCGATATTTTCTCCTCAAACAGTTCACTTATTACATGCTCAAGCCTTTCTGCCTCCTCATGTACATCCTCCCATCCGTAACCAAGTACTTCCGAAAGATAGAGTTCGAGCAGCCTGTGATGCCTCAGAACTTCAAGAGCCACCATCCTGCCCGTTTCCGTCAGGCCGGCTCCCCGGTAGGGTTCGTAAACAACCAGGCCCGTATCCGACAATTTCTTCAGCATGTTGGTAACCGATGCCGGTTTAACAGCCAGCACCTCAGCAAGCTTTAACGTCGATACCGATTTCTGGTCGCCGGTCAGCTTGTAGATCTGCTTCAGGTAATCTTCCTGCGATTCGCTTAATTTTTTTCGTGACATGATTATAAATATGGTGATATAATTTAGTCTAAGCTAATATTAATGTCAACGGTTTCCCTGCCTCACAATTGCCTGATTTACTTTAAAAAGCAAAAGGCGGCGAGAAGGCAGCAAAAAGGCAGAAAGCAAAAGGCAGAAGTTAGAAGGCGTGAGGCAAAAGGGGGGAACCCGCTCCCATCCACTTCAAAACTCAATTGCTCGATTGCTCCCCAGATCCCTAATTCAAAGCATATCAACAGCCCCTGTGTTGTCAAATTCCGGATATCGTATCCCCCCAACCACTTCCCTATTCCCTATTCCCTATTCAATTGTTCTATTGTTCTATTGTTCTGTTATTCTATTGTTGTTGCCCTCCATTTTTTTCCGCTGCGGAGCTGCAGAGAATATTCGCGCTAAATGTTTACATATATGTAGAAATTAAGTAGTTTATTATTAGTCTTAACTAAATATATTGCTGATTAAAAAATAAACCGATAGATTAGATGCAACTTTATTGCATCTAATCGGTATGCCAGTTTTTTTGTAATTAATCCGGATATCCGGCAACCACGTACGTAACCCTAACTTTTCATGACGCTTAGCCACTATACCGCCCCGAATAGCCTTCATCTCTTACAAGCAGTGATACGTACGATATGCATTTTGGTGGTATCTTTAATCTGTACCGGTCCGGTATATGCTCAGCATGTTTTATTAACCGGGACTGTGGCCGATGCGTCGGTTCCTGATATGCCCCTGCCAGGTGCGACCATAATTACGACAGCTGCCGGCCAGGGAACTGCGTCAGATCAGCACGGAAAGTTTACCCTAAGGGTAGATACGACATTGATCAGGGCTGTGGAAATCCGTTATATCGGATATAAGCCACGATCCATTGAACTCACCTCAGATCTGCTCGAAACCGGATATCTGGGCACTATCTACCTGCAGCGTGATCCTTTCACATTCACCGAGGTAATTATCACCACCTCCCCTTCGGGGCGTTCGGCAAATTACCAGCCGGCAAAAGCCTATAACAGTGAGCAGCTGCAGCGAATGGCTGCATCCTCATTCGGAAATCTGCTCGACGGTGAACCCGGCGTATCCATGCGGTCTTTTGGCTCGGCTCCGGCAAGGCCGGTGATTCGCGGGCTCGATGGCGATCGTGTGCTTATTGTTGAAAATGGTGAACGAATGGGCGACATGGCAGAAACTGCTGCCGATCATGCCATCACCCTGGATCCGCTGTCGGCCGACCGGATTGAAGTGGTACGCGGGCCTGCGAGCCTGCTATACGGATCGAGTGCACTTGGGGGCGTGATCAACCTGTTCAACAATGATATTCCCGAAGGATGGATACATGGCATCGGCGGATCGGCGGCATTGCAGGGGGCTTCCGTAAACAATGAACTGGCCGGATTCGGCCGGATAGTATACGGAACCGGCAATGGTGCGTTTACATCCAGGCTAAACTACCGCACATCCGCCAACATCCGCACGCCGGGAGAACGCTTGTCGGGCACCTTTAATGATCAGCTGGGTGGCTCTGCAGGCTATACGTTACGGCATGGCGAAGATTCGCACACAGGATTTTCTGTTGCCGGGTTCTCAAATACTTACGGCCTGCCCGATGCGCTCGATTCACCTGAAGAACAGATTGAAATCCGCATGCGGCGGTACTCAGCGCGGGGCAGAGGCCTGTATTATTCCAGCGGATTCTTCAATCGCGCCGATATCCGTTTCAACGCCTCCATCTATAATCACAAGGAGGTTGAACTGGATTTCGTGCCAGGCGGCACCTATAACGAGGAACTGGAACTGGAGTTCACCTCCCGTTCTGCCAACACCACCATGCTGTTTCATCACGGTGATGTACACGGGCGGGCGGAAGGTGCAATAGGTATCAACGCCGGATACCGTGAATTAAATGTCGGCGGGGCAGAAGCCCTCACCCCCGACATGAGGTCGTTCATACTTGCCGGCCTGATTTTTGAAGAACTGCGCATTACACCGGTATTCAGTATACAGATGGGCTTGCGGGCCGAGTATCAGTATCTTGAAGCGTTGCCAAACAACGATTTTGATGCTCCCGGGCAGCCTCGCCGTACTGAGTGGGTCGCATCCGGTTCGGTTGGAGCAAACTGGAAACCGGCACCGGATTTTGAAACCGGATTCCAGATAGCCCGTGCCTACCGCCTGCCCCGCCTCGAGGAATTGTACTCGAATGCCCCGCATCTGGGTGCAGGCGCATTTGAAATCGGCAATCCCGATCTGAAAAATGAAACCGGCCTGGGTTCAGATCTGTTCCTCCGTTACAGGAGCCGTCAGCTATATCTTGAAGCCGCCGTTTTCTACAATTACATCCGCAATTTTGTCACATATACGCCAACAGGCCAGATACATGCACCCAGCGGGCTGCCTGTTTTCGTGTACGATGCCACCAATGCAGAACTTTTTGGCGGAGAACTGAACCTTGCATTCCGGCATAATAACATAACCCTGACCGGCGGGCTCGACTACGTTCACGGGAACCGCATAGATTCCGACCGTAAACCCCTCCCCTTCATGCCACCACTCAGGAGCAAAATAGGTGCAGATTATGACGCATTAACCTGGTTCGCAGCTGTAAATGCAAGAATGGTAAGCAGCCAGAAAAGAGTGGCCGAAAATGAAGAAGCAACCAGCGGATACATCCTGCTCACCCTTGAAGGGGGCATCCGAATTTCTGATGATACCCGCCATTCAATAACATTTCGTATTGACAACGCCCTGAACAGATCCTACCGCGACCACCTGAGCCGCATTGAAGACCGCAATAAACCAATGCCCGGCAGAGGCGCCACCATCACCTACAACTACAAATTCTAACCCAATCCCCCCCCTTCTGCCTTTTCGCCGCCTTCTGCTCCCCACTTCTGCCTTCTGCTTTCTGCCTTTTGCTCCCCTTATACTCCCGCCTCCTCCAACTCCCTTGGCCTGCTCACTTTAGGCTTGATATGATCATACTGCTCAACATCAACCATCAGGTTTGGCCCTTCTTTTGAGAAGTAGGTATAAATGGCCGGAATAATGTACAGCGTGAAAAATCCGGCAATAAGCAATCCTCCGACAATAGCTATACCCATCGATACCCGGCTTTCTGCACCTGCGCCAATGGCCAGGGCGATCGGGAGTACGCCAAGCACGGTCGACAGGCTCGTCATCAGGATCGGCCTGAACCGGACAGCCGACGCATCGGTAATGGCTTCCATCACGTTCAGCCCCTGTACTTTGCGCTGATTGGCGAATTCAATTATCAGGATGGCATTTTTTGTGACCAGGCCGATAAGCATAATCATACCGATCTGGCTGAAAATATTCAGTGTCTGACCAAATACATACAATGTTAACAGCGCCCCGGAAATGGCCAGCGGAACGGTAAACAGGATAACAAACGGGTCCCGGAAACTTTCGAACTGTGCCGCAAGAACCAGGTATACCAGAATAATGGCCAGGATCAGGGCGAAAAACAGACTGTCTGAACTTTCAACAAAATCCCTCGAAGTACCCGTAAGTGAGGTAGTGAATGAATCGTCGAGCAGGTTCGCGGCAATCTCGTCCATGGCATTGATGCCATCGCCCAGGGCAACACCACGGGCCAGGCCTGCCGATACGGTTGCACTTACATACCTGTTGAAGCGGAACAATTGTGGCGGGCTGCTCTGTTCACTTATTGTAACAAGGTTGTCGAGCTGGATGAGCTGGCCACGGTCATTTTTCACATACAGCGAGCGCAGGTCCACCGGCTCATTCCTGAACTGCCGCGACATTTGCCCGATCACCTCGTACTGCTTGCCGTTCATGATAAAATAGCCGAAACGGGTGCCGCTGAATGCCAGTTGAAGGGTTTGGGCGATCTCTCTGATCGATACACCCAGGTTTCTGGCCCTGTCGCGGTTGATCTCGATATTCAGTTCAGGTTTGTTGAACTTGAGATCCACATCCACGATCGAAAATGCAGGATGATCGCTCGCAGCATCAATAAATTCAGGCAAAATTTCCTTCAGTCGTTCAAAATCCGGTGCCTGTATTACATACTGCACCGGGAGGCCACCACGCCGGCCTCCGATCGTCTGCTCCTGGGTAACAAATGAGCGGGCTCCCGTAAAATCCCTTAGATTGGCCGACATCTGATCGGCAATTTCTCCCTGCGACCGTTGCCTCTCATCTGCATCAGTGAGAAACAGCGAAATAAAGGCACTGTTCACAGAACTTGCGGCCCCGAAACCAGGTGATGTTACAGATATTATGGCATCGAGCTCCGGCACGGTTTCCTGCGCCATCGCAACTACCTCGTCAACATACCGGTCCATATATTCAAAGGTTGCCCCCTCGGGCGCTGTCGAAATAATCCTCATCAGACCCCTGTCTTCCATGGGTGCAAGCTCCCTCTGAATATTCAGCCCGATCAGGAACATTACGGTCACGGCCGCCGCCATCACAATGAACGCTACCCAGCGTACTTTAAGGAACATGGCAAGGCTTTTCCTGTAACCATTCGACATGCTGTTAAAAAATGGTTCTGTGGCGGTATAGAACCGGTTATGGCGCTCCCTTTTCTTCAGGATTTTAGTGGAAAGCATGGGCGAAAGTGTCAGCGCGACGAAAGATGAAATGACCACTGCTCCTGAAAGTACCACTCCGAATTCCCTGAACAGCCGTCCGGTAAGGCCTTCCAGAAATATGACAGGCATAAACACCGCTACCAGCGCTGTGGATGTTGAAATGATGGCAAAAAATATCTCTTTCGATCCCACAACGCCGGCCTGTACCGGATTCATACCCTGCTCAATCTTGGCATAAATATTTTCCATTACCACAATGGCATCGTCCACCACCAAGCCGATGGCCAGCACGATGGCCAGCAACGTGAGCACGTTAATTGAGTAGCCCGCAATGAACATGATGAAAAACGAACCGATGAGCGCAATGGGTATTACTATAATCGGTATCAGCGTGGTTCGCCAGTCTCTCAGGAAAAGAAATATGATGATCACCACAAGCAGAAATGCGATAAATATGGTCTGCTGTACCTCCGAAATGGACGCCTTTATGTAGTCGGTTACGTCGAATGTAACTGTTGCAACAATATCTTCTGGCAAATCTGCCTTAATGAGCTCCAGGCGTTTATAAAACTCGTCGGTTATCGCAATATTATTGGCACCCGGCTGTGGTATTAACACAACAGCTACCATGGGTATGCCGTCCCTTTTCAGTACGGTGCGTTCATTTTCCGGTGCAAGTGTGGCCATGCCAACATCCCTGAACCGAACCGTGTTGTTGGCATCTTCAAACACGATCATATTGTTGAACTGCTCGGGAGTCTCAAGCCGGCTCATCGTTCTAACAGTCAGTTCCGTGTTGGCCCCTTCAATACGTCCCGAAGGCAGCTCTACATTCTCACGGTCAAGCGCGGAACGGATGTCCATAGGGGTTAATCCATATGCTGACAGTTTGCCCGGGTCCATCCACAAGCGCATGGAATACCGCTTGCTTCCCCAAACCCTTACTTCACTCACTCCCGGAATGGTTTCAAACCTCTCCTTGAACAGGGTATTGGCAATTTCCGACAGATCCATCGCATTCCTGAAATCGCTTCGCACGTTCAGAAACACAATCGGGCTTGAATCGGCATCTGCCTTGCTCACAATGGGGTTATCTACATCGGCTGGCAGCCTGCGTATGGCCCTTGAAACGCGGTCGCGAACATCATTCGCTGCCGCTTCCATGTCGACCTCAAGCTCAAATTCAACGGTAATCGTGCTGCGCCCTTCACGGCTTACCGAGGTCATGGTACGGATACCCGCTATCCCGTTTAACGACTCCTCGAGCGGTTCCGTTATCTGCGATTCAATCACATCGGCATTTGCACCCGTATAACTGGTCGATACCGTAATAATGGGCGGATCAACCGACGGATACTCCCTAACACCAAGGAAGCCATATCCGATTACGCCGAACAGTACAATCACTATCGACATTACCGTGGCCAGCACCGGCCTTCTGATACTCAGGGAGGATATACTCATGTCAGTTACCGTTAGAAATTCGTACAGGCATGCCCTCGCGAATCTGCATGATACCTGTGGTTATTACCTTGTCCCCCGGTTCCAGGCCATCCACAATTTGGACCCTTGTATCTGTCCTTACCCCTATCTCGATCTGCCGGGACCGGGCAATACCCTCGTCGTACACAAACAGGGTATATCTGCCCAGTTCAGGGATCAGGGCTTCAGACGGTATAAGAATGGCATTATCGATCGCATCCAGCTCCAGGTCGATTTCGGCAAAAGAACCCGGCAGTATCCGCCGATCAGGATTAGGTGAAATTGCCCGTATCCTGAGCGTGCGGGTGGCTACATCAATTCTGGGTTCAATGGCATAAATACTGCCGTCGTAATACCGGTCGGATCCCTGCCGGCGGAAAACTATTCTCTGGCCATTGGCCACCTCGGCTGCAAACCGCTCGGGAATTGAAAAATCGATCTTGATGGGGTTAATATCCTGAAGTGTTGAAATCATGTTTGAAGGCGTGATGTAGCTGCCTTCGCTCACATATTTAAGGCCCAGAATGCCGTTGAAAGGCGCTCTGATCTCGGTCTTCTCTATCTGTGCCTGGATCAGTTCGATGTCGGCCAGAACCACATTCAGTTCATTGAGAACGGTATCGTACTCTTCCTGCGAAACAGCATTCCGTGTGAGCAGGTCACTGGTCCGGCTTTCCCTGATCTGGGCCAGGTTTTTACGGTATTCGGCCCTTCTGAGTTGTGCTTTAAGTTCCGAATCGTTGATTTTCAGAAGCAGATCGCCTTTTCTTACAGGGCGGCCTTCCTCAAATTGAATTTCTGTGATACGCCCCGATATCTCACTGCGCAGTTCCACCATCTCATTCGCAACTGTGGTTCCGGTGGCGAATATTTTATTTACGAATCGCTCAGACTCCACATTATGGACCCGTACCGCAAGGCGGTTATCCCTTTCAATAACCGGCTGCTGCGTGGTGTTCCCGGCCTGAGTATTGCCGAACAGGAAAATAAACGCCGCTACGGCAAGGGTCAGGGGAATTATGGCTAACAATATGCGCTTCAATGTAATACTCATTCTTTTTCATCCTCTCATAAAGGATAAATATATGTAATGACATCAGCTGTAACGCAATAAAAGATGCAATTTGTTTCAAATAAGATGTAAAATTATAATAAGCCGGTTTTTCAGGCAAGGGTACTCCTGGTGTGATCAAAACGTGTGCCGGATAATCAATTACCGCATGAGTATGCCCCGGCTGCCTTCCAGGGTTCAATCCACCACAATCCTCGGGATGTTTCGCGGTATCCTCACCAGGGTTTCGTAGTTGAGGTTATTCGTGAGTTCACTGAACGACGATACCGATACCGAATACCTGCCCTGGCTGCCGATCAGTACCACCTCGTCCCCTTTTTTTACGTCCCGGCAGCTGGTTACATCGATGAGCATCATATTCATGTTTACGATACCCACAACCGATGTCCGTTTGCCGTTTACCAGAACCCGGCCAAGATTGCTCAGATTCCTGGAAAACCCGTGGGCATAGCCTACCGGTACTGAGGCAACCTTTACGGGTGCATCCGTCAGGTAGGCGTTGCCATAGCCGATAAATTCGTTGGTTTTCACTTTTTTCACGCTCATCACCCGGCTTTTCCAGCTTATTACCCGTTTGAGCGGGTCAGCGTTTTTCCAGTCGCGGGTTATCACCTTCATCATGGTCTCTCTGCTGGGCCATAATCCGTATTGCGCAATCCCGATCCTCACCATATCCATCCTGGTTTCCGGGTAACTCAGCGCCGCGGCAGAACAGGCCGTGTGAATGATTTCGGGCCGTACTCCCTTGCGCTTCAGTTCGGATGTCTTCTGATTAAAGCTTTTAATCTGGTTCTGAACCCTCAGATAATTGCTCACGCTCTCTGCACCGGCGTAGTGGGTACACAGGCCTTTCAGTTCAATCAGATTCGTATTGTTCTGTATTATTTCAAGGCTGCTGGCAAGCTCTTTTCCGGCAAGGCCGGTGCGGTGCATCCCCGTTTCAAGTTCAAGGTGGATTTTGGCCTTCATGCCGGTACGGCGTGCCGCTTTCAGGGCGAGTTCGAGCCGCTCTGATTCAAAAATATAGAAGGATACGCCATTTTCGACCGCCCACTCAAGGGCATCACCGTCAACATCGCCCATAATCATCACGGTACTTCCGTTCCTGATCACTTCCTTGCTGGCGAGAGCCTCGTCGGCGCTGAACACCGAAAAATGGTTTATGCCACACGATTCGGCAATAGGTATGATCTCGCTTATTCCATGACCGTAGGCATTCCCCTTGATGACGGAAGATATCCTGACGTCACCAAACCTGGATCGCAGGTACGTCAGATTGTCGCGGTAGGCCGACTGGCTGATTTCGATATAGGATCCGTGCATGGGGTTGATCATAATGGTCTCTCTATTTGTTGTACACCAGCCGCGATGCGATCGCTGCAAAAAGGTTCAAAGCTGTTTCCGTTATATCGTCGGGGAAATCGTAACCCGGTGAATGGAGTTCACTGTGGTCATTGCCTGCACCTATTCCAAACAATACACCCTTTGTAAGATCGGAAAAGCGGCCAAAATCCTCGCTCCAGGGGAAGGGATCATTTTTTTCAATTATTCTTAGCCCGTTCACCCCGGCACAGTCTCTGACAAGACCGGCAGCGGTACGGTCGTTTTCAGTGGCGAGAAACTCCTCTGTCCATTCAAATGCGGTTTTCAGGCCATTGGGTTCAGCCAGGGTATCTACATACCGTTCCGCTTCATATACGAGGATGTCCATAACCCGATCGCTGTACGATCGGAATGTTGCCATAACCTCTGCGTAACCGGCTGATGTACCGAAAGCGCGTTCGCCCAGCCGGGCATGAATAAGCGTAACCAGCGCATACTCCCCGTCGGTTACCACTTCAGCGGGCAGCGATGCAAGCTTTGTTATCAGCCGCGCCATTGTCAGGGCCGGATTGATACCCTGGTCCGGATGGGCGGCATGTGATGTTTTCCCCTTCAGTTTCGCGATGAAACCCCGTGAAGCAGCCGCAAACACCCCGTCGCGTATAATCACGGTATGTTTTTCATAACCCGGTATATTGTGGAAAGCAAACGCGTAATCGGGCTTCAGTTCCTGAAAGCGGGCATCTGCAATCACTCGTTTTGAACCCTCACCGGTCTCTTCGGCCGGCTGGAACAATAAAACGGCTTTGCCCTTCTCCGGCCGGTGTTCTTTAAAGTACATCCCCAGTCCGGCCACTACGGCCATATGCCCGTCGTGCCCGCATTTGTGCCCGGCACCTTCGTTAACCGATTTGTAGCCGGTGCCGATCTCGTCGGCTATGGGGAGAGCGTCAAGTTCGGCCCGGAACATCACCACAGGGCCGTCTTCTCTGCCATTGTAAATTACTGCAAGCCCATGCCCACCAATACCGGTCAGCAATGTATCCGGGCCGGTTTCTTCGAGTACCTGCGCGATCATCCGGGCTGTTTTGGCCTCCGAGTTGGCCACTTCCGGATATTTGTGCAACTCCCTGCGAAGCGCTGTAGCTTTTTGTGCAATATGCCCGATAAGTGATCTGTTCATAGTTATCAGTACAAAGGCCCTAAAATGGTTCTCGGATCTGGATAGGTCTGCAGCGCCTCTTCAAGCTCCTCCGGTGCCACTACCCCGGGCATGTCGGGCACAAGGGGTTTAATCCGGCTGAGCTGAAAATGCAGATGAGGTGCCCATCCGCCGTTCTCCTGCTCCGTTCCAAGATCACCAAGCACGTCACCCGCATTAACCTGCCTGCCGGGCGCAAGCCTCTTCAAACATTCATGGCTCAGATGGCCGTGCAGTGCGTACAGTTCCCTGCCATCAATTTCATGGGCGGTTACAATGGTCGGGCCGTAATCCAGCGGGTTATCATTATCACGCAAGCCCAGAACCGTTCCGTCGCAGAAGCAGTATACGGGTGTTCCAGCCGGGGCCCAGATGTCAATGCCCATATGAATGAACCTCCGGCCGCCAAAGATGTGAGATGTATACATGCCCGGCCGGGCCTCCGCATACCCGCCAACACCCCAATCGCCGCCTTTCAATGCATCCGGATCATACCCGCCCGACAGGTCAATATGCCGCAGGGGCCCGCTGGTCTTAACCAGGGGATGAAACCGTTGGATGGTCTGTGTCATTTTCTGCATGGTTTGATACCGTTCCGGGATCTATTCAATAATTTTGTCAATGTAATTCGAGTTCATTATTCCCAGTGCGCCCATATACTTCAACTTGAAACGGATGATGTCGCCCACCTTATAGTTATCGTCATTATCGCCCACATCAATAACAAGCATATCAGAGCTGGCATCAACAATTTTCAGCTTGTTGTTCACCGGTATCAGGTATTTCGGGTTGATGTCCAGATAGCCCACATCCACAATGGCCCTGTAGCTCATCTGCCCGTAAAGGCTTTTATCCACATTAAGGATGTTGCCCTGGGGATTACGCCCCATATCCCCGCTCGGGGCCATGGGTTTTTCATGGATCTCGATGATTTCGGTGTAGAGTTCCATCACCGACTCCTCCATGCCCGGTATGATCGATTCCGAAAAAAGGTCGACGCCAAAATAGAGTGTCTCACCAATCCTGAAATGGTTCACCCCTTTGGGTATCTCCCCGCGAAGCAAAAGCGGAATGGTAACCGATGTGCCCCCCGATATCCAGGGTATTTTCCGGTTGAACTGCAGTTCTATGATCTGCTTGTAGAGCGCCAGCTGTATCAGCTTGTCGGCATTGGGCATTACCCCGTGCAGGCAGTTCAGATTGGTACCCAGGCCCACCACATCGATATTGGGAAGTTTGAACACCTGCTCGTAAAAATGGAGCAGGTCTTCGCGAAGCACGCCCTCGCGCAGGTCACCCATCTCGATCATGATAATGATCTTGTGCATCTTGTTCTGGCGTACAGCTTCTTCCGAAAGCAGTTTGATGGTGGTAATATCGGTATCGAAACTCACATCGGCGTATTTGATTATATCACTGATGCTCTTCTTTGGAGGCGGTTTGATGTAGACCGTCTGCACATCGGGATTGATTTTTTTTACCACCTTGAGATTGCTCACCCTGGAATCGTGTATTTCCCGCACCCCGAGGTCAATGATTTCACGGATCAGCTCTTCGTTGCCGCAGAACAGTTTTGTTACCACACCCCAGCTCATGTCATTTTCGCTGAACAGGGTGGCAAGGTATTCGTAATTGGTCCGGAGTTTTTCCCGGTAAAATTTCAGATAAGCCATTACTTTTATTTAAACGATAGCAAAATACGCTATTTGTGATAGCGCATTTCAAGGTATTTGCTGGTGAAACCGATTTTCCGGTACAGCCCTGCAGCCGGATTATCTGGCTCAACGTGCAGCGCGATATCCCCCTCGGTGTTTTCAATGGCCAGTTCCATAAGGGCCCGGCCAACGCCTTTTCCGCGTGTATCGCCGTGTACCGCTATATAGACCAGAATATTTTCAGGAATGTAACCACCCATACCGGTTTCATTGAGCACAACCACACCCATAATGCGGCCGTTATCACTGGCAATACCGACAAACCCTCCCTTCCCCTCGCTGGTTGACAACGCATAATCAAGACATTTCATGATGGCTTCGCGCTTGTCGCCGTACTGATCGAGCTGTTCGAACAGGAAATCGGCGATTTCGTCTTTAGTGAATGGTCCGGATTGTCCCGGCTTTGTAACTGTATAGTCCATAAACTGAATATTAGTCTGCGGTTAAATTTTTTCTTCCGGGTACCAGGTAAGATAAGAGCACAAACACAATGAGTGCGGCCGATATCCCGAATATTATGGGGTCGAGCCCGAACGGCATCTCAAATCCGTATTCGTACCCGTAAATGCGGTTAATTTCCGGGATGGCTGTTAAAATGAGCGTTATGCCGCCACCGATCACAATCGCCCCGAGGGCCCCGGCACTGCTGCTTTTTTTCCAGTACAATCCGCCCAGAACCGGTATGAGCAACCCCGACACCATTACGGCATAGGAATAGAGCATGATATCCAGAACAGTCTCCATCATCGAAGCAAGCAACAGGGCCACGATACCAAGTACGAGGGTTACCCCCATCGACCAGCGGATTAGTATATGGGGTTCAACCCTTAGCTTGAAAACCTTCTCCAGAATGTCGGTGGTCACATTGCCTGAGGCGGCTACCAGGCAGCTGTCGGCCGTAGACATGATGGCCGAAAAATAGGCCGACATCATCAGTCCCATGAGACCGACCGGCAGTACCGTTCGCAGCAGCAGTGGCAGTCCCTGTTCCTGGTGTACATCACTGATATCTGCAAAACCCAAATATGCGAACATGCCCTGATCGGCAGCCACCCGGGCAAAGAGCCCCAGCAATACGCCCATAAAAGCCATTACCGGCCATTCGAACAATCCGGCAAGGTACCATGCTTTTTTAGCGTCGGATGTACTCCTGGTCGCGTAAATTCTCTGGTAGAGGGTCATTCCCACAAACCAGATCGGAATAATTGTAATACTCCAGTTCACGATCTGCTGCCAGGTGATGTTGGTAAGGGTCAGCATTTCGGGCTGAACGGTCTGCCGGATGGCATCCATCCCGCCAATTGCATGATAGGCTACCGGCAGCCCCACAAAAATCAGGCCCGACAGCAACAGTATCCACTGGAACGTATCGGTGTAGATAACCGCTTTTATGCCCCCCATTACCGTATATACAATGATGATGCCGCCCATCACATACAGGGCCATACTCAGGTCGAGCCCCTCGAAGGTGGATGAAGCCAGTACGGCACCGGCAAGCATCTGGGAACTGGTGAAGCCCAGGTAGCCAATCGCCGATACGATACCCGCGGCAAGGGCCACACCCGGGCTGAACAGGTAGTTGAACAGTTCCGGCATGGTAAAAAACTTCTCCCTGTCCGACAGGGGTTTCACTTTCGGGATCAGCAATACCGCGGCCATCCATGCTCCAACCAGGCCCGTAAACAACATCCACGATCCCGATATGCCCATTACAAACCCTAAGCCGCCAAGCCCGATAGAAAACCCCCCGCCAACATCGGTCGCAACTACCGAAAGACCGACGTGCGAGTAGTGCATATCGCGTCCGCCAAGGTAATAATCTTCGGTACCTTTATTGCGGCGCATGAAGTAGAAACCAATGCCCAGAACGATCAGGAAATAGGCAATAAAAATGGTGAGATCGACGGGATTCATAATAGAACGAACGGCCGCAGACTGGCTGAATCAGCCACGGGCTTTCCGGGATAAGTGATTTGCGTATTAAAAAATTTGCCGGAAATAATTACAGGATTATTTTAGAACGTACACTTCAATTGACATAAGATTATACTACAATGGTATAATTATTGGTTACCCAATAAAATAGGGCTCGAAACCCTTTTTATCAAACCAAAACCGGCAGAGAGCAGCTACAGCCGGCAGTTACAGCCTCTCGTTCTCTTCACGCCGCCGGTACTGCTGAGGGTTCTTGTCCATCTTGTTGAACTCCCTGGCCGAAAGCCATACCCCAAAAAGCACCATCAGGAGTACAAACGCGCCAAATATGAAAATTATACTGTTGCCCATAACTATCCCCTGTTTTTATTTGACCCGATTATCTTAATGTAACAGCC
>RECM01000082.1 GCA_007694035.1 Balneolaceae bacterium | reverse complement strand
AGGTGCGCGCCACATTTTCATCAACGGCAACGCAGGCAACGTCGAGCCTGTCTATGATGTGTGATAGGTACTGCTGCTCTTCGGCTTCGGTCTTATTGATCATTTAAAAAGCAATGCTTATGCAAAAAAGGATAACCCGAAATGTACGGAGAAATAAAGACAGGAAAATCCTGATCCATTTGATTTGGCGATTCATAAGACGTACCGACGTATCGACCTGGCGATTTCCCCAAACCACATCGCATTTCCAAACCAGATCGAATATCGCCGGGTCGCTACGTCTTATGAATCGGATATCAAAAGATCGCGCTCCCGGTCAAATCCTGATTCCTTTGATTTGTCGATTCATAAGACGTAACGACGTATCGACTTAGCGAAGTTTCAGCACCAAATCGAATATCGCCCGGTCGCTACGTCTCATGAATCGGATATCAAAAGATCGCGCTCCCGGTCAAATCCTGATTCCTTTGATTTAACGATTCATAAGACGTACCGACGTATCGACGTAGCGATTTCCCCAAACCACATCGCATATCGCCCGGTCGTTACGTCTCATGAATCGGATATCAAAAGATCGCGCTACAACCCAAATCCTGATCCATTTGATGTAACGATTCAAAAGACGTACAACCGAATGGTATACCACAATTCCCCCACGAGCCTCGACTACAGCCTTATCGCTGAACCCGCCGTGAGGGCCGGGCTCTTCAGCCTGCGCCCTTTTAGGCCATGCCCGGGCCATGCCCGGCATACACGTTGACTCACGTCTCACGTCTCATATCTAATTCAATCCGAATATCAGTATTAGATTTATATGAAATTGATTATATTCAATAAGTGCTACCGGCTATACATAAAAAACCCGGCTTTAAGTACAGGAGGAAGATGTTGGACCGAAGCAAACCTGTTGAAATAAGAGGGCATGCACGTGGCGGTCAGGGCATGGTTACCGCTTTCGAAATGCTTGCCAAAATTTTCAGTTACCGCTACAATTTTGAAGTGCAGGCTTTCCCGTTTTTCGGCGTCGAACGAACGGGCGCCCCCATACAGGCCTACCTGCGCATCGCTCCGGGTACCATCCTGAACCGCAGCTACATCTATAACCCCGCGCTGGTTGTTGTTTTCGACGAAGGGCTCATCGGTCAAACCCCCGTGTTCGACGGCCTGTCGGACGACGGCACAATCCTGATCAACAGCGAAAAACCACCCGTGTACTATAAGGGCAAAGCCCGTCATGTCTATACCGTGCCGGCAACCAGGATCTCGGTCGACAGAAAACTGGGCAGCAAATCACTGCCAATCGTTAATGCGGCCATGGTTGGGGCGATACTTCACATCCTTGAAGCGGATATTGAACTGGCCCGCGATATTATCGCCGAAGAGGTGCCCACCAAACCCGAAGCAAATGTGGAGGCAGCTGTAGCGGCGTTCGGTGAGGTCAGGGCATTAACCGACCCGGATTACCGGCCACAGGCGAATGGCAGCACAGTACTGACCGATAAGCAGCCCGCATCGGAGGTCCCGTTCTGGGACAAGCCCATGTCGGTCAACAAAACGGGCAACTGGCGGGTGTTCGCTCCGTCTTATGAAGACCGCCCCGCCCCGTGTACGGAAAACTGCCCGGCTGGCACCGAAGTCCGGCAGTTTGTGAAACTCGCATCGGAAGGCAAAATTGAGCATGCATTCCGCACAATCTATGAACATAATCCCTTCCCGGCCATCTGCGGCCGCGTATGCCCCCATTTCTGCCAGATGAGCTGCAACAGGAACGCCCTGGACGAAAAGGTGAACATCGGTGCTATCGAACGGTTTATCGGTGACAAGGCCGGCGACTATGTGTTCGAACCGGTCCCCCTCATCCACAGCGATAGAATCGCCATTGTGGGATCGGGTCCGGCCGGGCTCACGGCCGCTCTCCGGCTGCGCAATATGGGCTATCCGGTTACGGTATACGAAGCCCTGCCGAAGGCCGGCGGCATGATGCGCTCGGGCATACCCACATTCCGCCTTCCGCCCGATGTGCTCGACAGGGAGATCGGCAGGATCGAGCTGCAGGGCGTGGAAATCCTGACCGGTAAAAAGGTGACGGTGAGCGAACTGGATGGATCGTATTCCGCCATCATCACCGCTGTGGGATCGCATATCGGATCGGGTCTGCGCCTCGGCAATGATGAGCATGTAACCGACGGCATCGCCTTTCTCAGGGCTATCAATATCGACGGCAAACGGAACGGCATCGCCCGGGGTGACCATGTGGCCGTAATCGGCGGCGGAAATACGGCCGTCGACGTGGCGCGAACGGTGCTGCGCCTGGGTGGCAAACCGGTCATATACTACCGGCGCACCCGCAATGAGATGCCCGCCATCGCCGAAGAGGTGGAAGAAGCGATGAAGGAAGGCGTTCCTATAGAATTTCTGACGGCCCCGGTCGGCCTGGATAAGGGTACAAACGGGCAGCTCGACATGACCATGCAGCGGATGGAGATGGGCGAGCCCGACGAATCAGGCCGGAGACGGCCCGTTCCGGTCGAGGGTTCCGAAATGACGGTATCCGTGGACAGGATCATCACCGCCATCGGCCAGTGGCCCGACGACCATGTGTTTTCGGGCAAAAATATCGCGGCAGGGCAGGGCCGGCTCGATCCCGCTCTGTCGGGCATCAAAACCCCCGTGTTCTGCGCCGGCGACATGGCCTGGGGCGGTACCGTTGTGGAGGCCATCGGCAGCGGAAACGATGTGGCCGGCGAGGTGGATGCATTTCTGAGGAACAGGGAATATACCAAACCACCGAAGAGCAGGCGCGCCGTTCTGCCCGGTGAAATGAATTTCGCGTATTACATGCGCACGCCGGGCTACGCTACCCCGATGATTACGCCCGACGTACTGCTGCACAATTTTGATGAGGTGGCCGGCGGTCTCGACGAGGATATCATAATGAAAGAGGCAGACCGGTGCCTGCACTGCGGCGAATGCTACAGCTGCGGCAACTGCCTGAATTTCTGCCCCGATGCAGCCATATTTATCGACGATGAGAACCGCCTGCGTATCAATTTCGACTACTGCAAAGGGTGCGGAATCTGCGTACATGAATGCCCCAGCTCGTCGATTGCGTTCGCTGCAGAGGGCAAAACCGACTGATTATTTTGAGATTATTCTGATAAACCAATGACAAAGAAAGAGTCCATAGAGAATCAAAATCCAACGGGTGCCGGCATTCCGCCGCGGCATACCAAAGTGGTGATGAAGGGGAATATCGCAGCCGCCGAGGCGGCCAGACTCAGCCGTGTCAGCTTCGTTACCGCCTACCCCATCACCCCCCAGACCACCATCATCGAAGAGATCGCGTCCTTGATCGCCCGCGGTGAATTCGACGCGGTATCGGTGAATATGGAGAGCGAGCATTCGGTCTTTGCCGCCCTCATGGGCGCATCACTGGTTGGCGAAAGGGTGTTTACCGCTACCAGCGGCCAGGGTCTGCTCTACGCCCATGAAGTGCTCCACGCTATCGCCCACATGCGCCTGCCCATCGTGGCCTGTAATGTGGGCCGGCCGTCGTTCCCGTGGAACATCTGGGCCGACCAGAGCGACTCCATCTCGCAGCGCGATACCGGTTGGGTGCAGTACTACTGCGAAAGCTCCCAGGAGGTGCTCGATACCATCCTGCAGTCGTACAAACTGTCAGAAAAACTGGGGCTGCCGGTCATGGTGGTGCTCGACGCGTTCTACCTGAGCCACACCAGCGAAAATGTGTACATCCCCGACCAGGAACTGGCCGATGCATTTCTGCCGCCCCGTCGCATAACCGACAACCAGGTGGACCTGAACCATCCGAAAGCGTTCGGCGGGCTCGTCGATCCCTCGATGTACGACACCTACAACCGTCACTACTGGGATACCGTACATCAGGTGGAGGACGAAACCAACGCGATCGGCAGCGAGTTCGGCGGCATCTTCGGCAGGGACTATGGCGCCGTTGAAGCCGTGAACATACACGCCGGCACGAAAAGAATACTGGTCACCATGGCCACCATCACCACAACGGCAAGGCAGGTAATTGACCGTCATCCGGATGTGGGCCTGCTCAAAATCCGCCTGTTCAAGCCGTTTCCAAAAAAATCGGTGCTTGATGTGCTCGAAAAAGTGACAGACGACTGCATCCTCATCAACATCGACCGGAATTTTCTCGGCGACCACGAAGGTGCGGTTATGCAGGAGATGAAACGGGCCCTGTACGGCAAGCCCTTTAAAATATTCGGGGTATATGCCGGTCTCGGCGGGCGCGATGTGCCGCCCGAAACCATAGAGCGGATTTTGAAACTCGATTATTATTCACCGCAGACCGAAGAGGTGCACTGGATTAAATGAGACGGATCCGCAATTTCGATACTATTTATTGCTGAATGAGAACACTGAATTTTTACCATTAACTGGGGAAAACAATGAGTCCCGGAAACAAATTTTTAATTGACGAAGAGAACATCTTCAGCGGTGCGCTGAGCTGCCGCGGATGCGGATGGACCCTTCTTGCGAGGTACGTCTCCTATGTGATGGGCCAGCAGACCGTGTATGTGGTGCCTGCCTGCTGCTTCTCCATCATCTCGGGCCCGAATCCCATGAACCTGATGAAGGGAACGGTAGTTCACACGCTGTTCGCCGCTGCCGCCGCAACCGCTACAGGCGTGCGCCACGCACTCGACCGGCAGGGGAAAACCGACACGCCCGTTGTGGTGCTCGCCGGCGATGGCGGCACCTTCGATATCGGCCTGCAGGCGCTCTCCGGAGCCGCCGCCCGCCAGGAGAACATCATCTACATCTGCAACAACAACGCCGCCTACATGAACACCGGCGTGCAGTCGAGCACAGGTACCCCGTCGGGGGTACGTACCAGCACCGATCCGGCCGGTAAAAAGACGCCGGCCAAAAACCTGATGGGAATCGTGGAGGCCCACAACCTGTCGTACTACGCAACGGCTTCGCCCGCCTTCCTCACCGACCTCGAAAACAAACTGAAAAAGGCCCGCGATGCATCC